>JAKIUS010000504.1 GCA_021647445.1 Geopsychrobacter sp.
CGGGTTGTCGGCCTGATGCTCCTCCCAGAGCAGCATCAGCGAGACGCCCTTGCGTTTGAGTTCGGTGTGGATATGCGACCAGTCGGGAACCTGACGATCTGCTACGGGGACAGCGACCACGGGCGGAAAGAGCCGCTGTTCCAACTCGTGATCGCTTAGGCCTTCTGGCAGCGGCCAACTCAGCCCAGCTCTGACGGCCCGGCGCAGATAATCGCCGACGGTGGTGCGGGACAGTCCCAGGCAGAGTCCGATGGGACGCTGGCCGAGACCGCTGTCGAAATGAAGACGGAGAACATCTTTGATTTTGCGCATGGATAACCTCTTGTTTGCCAAGGGTGCACCTCCTGGAAAATAGAAATTCCAAGGTTGTACACCAGGTTATCCAGCATCGCTTACGATTCCGAACCAAACTGGACCACCGATTCCGACACACCTTAAAAAGTGATCCAGTTTGAATCGGAATCAGTGGTCCAGTTTACGTCGGAACTGGTGGTCCAGATTGGTTCGGAAGGGGTGGTCCACTTTGCGTCGGAATCGGTGGTCGGATTCCGTCGGAATACGCACTGAGCCACTGCAAATCAGCAAGACCATCCAATACGTGCAACAGGGGGATTCTGTTCTGTCTCCCATGTTTGATCCCTTTGGCTAGAACTTCTGGTACCTGTTATTTCGTTGTTACTGAGCGTTTTTGTGTCCGTCCCTTCGACTGAGATTCTTCCTCCGAAGGGGTCTCCTCTGATATTGATTTAAGTAAATCTGAAAGCTCCGCTTGGAGCGCCTGAGATCGCCCGGTAGCGTTAGCGCAAAGTTTCTCTGACTCAATGCGTAAATTGGTTTCATTGATGTGGTCGGACAGGGCCTGCTTAATGCGAGTGTTTAGTTCGTCATTTTGCCCTTGAAGTCTCTCTGATGTTTTTGCAAAGGTATCCCCCTTAGCTTGTGCATCCATGAGCTTGGCCAGGGTCTCATCAAGCTGATCTTGAAGTTTTTTGGCGTGCAATTGCGCGGTTTTGACTTCGGAAGAGTACCGTCCGATGTTCTGATCTTGCCTGGACAGGCGTTTATTCGCGTTGTCGATTTGGATTTTTGAATTCCCAAGATCCGTCTTAAATATCTCGATCTGGTGTTGAGCTTCTTTCCATGCCCCTTCAGCAAGTGTTTTAGAGTGCTCAATGCTCTTGACTGTTGTGTGATGCTCTTCGCGTTCTTTTTGAAGCAAAGCACGTAGCTCATCGTTTTCAGCGTAAAGTCCTGCAAGGCCTCGCTCCATTGAAGTACAATCGTTTTCAAGTTGGTCGTTTTCTACCTGGAAAATGGAAGTGTGCGCCCGCATGTACTCTTCTCGATCCGTGAAGACTGCTTTTGCGAGACTTTCGTTAATCGCAGAATCGACAAGTGCCTGCTCTTCCGCTTTCTTTTTTTCACGCCATTGTTTCAAAAACCTTCGTACGTAGTCCCGTCTCCCACCGGTCTCTGCGAGGATAAGATCAACGGTTGGGTTGCCTCCTTCGGCAAGGATTCGTTCAGCGATTTTTACGACTTTTTCGTATGTCACTACGGTTTCTGCTGGCATAATTTCTCCTCATCAAGGTTTTATTCTCCAGTGTTCTGCATCCGGTTTGGAAACCTCGATTGGACATATGTCCCATGTCCCATTTCCATTCAGGTTTTGAATTCCGAATACTGCGTCTCTTGCCTGTGAGGAATATCGCCAATGAAAAAGGGGCGGTTTAGGGGGCGGTCAGCATATTAAATCGGGCCCGCAGCAAATATCCTTTCTGCGATGTTTTTGGGGTTTTCTGTCGGTAACTATTGATGGCGGCACCCCCTCCAATATGATTAAGGTTCTACAAATTTAACTGCTCGCTCATTCTTACCTCGCAAGCCGGACAGCCAGCCGTACCGGAAGAGTTTGGCCCTGAATCTCGTAAGAGCCAGATGAATGGAGCGTCATAGGGACCGCAAGACAGGCAGTTAAAGGTATAGATATCGCTGATATCCCAAATTTCATTTAACTGATTAAAAAACGTCTTCCCACCACTTCTAGCTAATACGAATTCCTGAATTTCTGATTTCGATCCAATTTGTTCCAGCGACTGTGGGGTATGACAATAAACACAACATAGCGGACCACGAACCCTCAGATGATTGATGCTGACCCAACTACAATGACCGCACACTTTGTCTAAAACTGTCTCGCGTCAACTATCTTGTCCGGTTTGACGACAATTAAGATGGCCGGTTGAGTTTCGTTATTTTTTCAGGTGTTGTTTTTTT
>JAKIUS010000505.1 GCA_021647445.1 Geopsychrobacter sp.
TGCCGACGGCAAAGAGTATCTTGACCTGCTCGCGGGAGTCGCGGTCAATAATCTTGGGCACTGTCATCCGAAGATTGTCGCAGCCATAAAAGACCAGGCCGAAACCCTGTTACACTGCAGCAATTTCTATAATATCCCCCAGCAGATCAGGCTGGCCGAACTGCTGTGCGAAAACTCCTTTGCCGAGCGGGTCTTCTTTTGCAACTCAGGAGCCGAAGCCAACGAGGCCGCAGTTAAACTGGCGCGCAAATACAGTCTTGAAAAATATGGAGAGGATCGCAGCGAGATTCTGACCGCTCTCGCCTCCTTTCATGGCCGGACCTACTGCGGCATCAGCGCCACGGGCCAAGAGAAGGTCAAGCAGGGTTTTGCTCCGCTGCTGCCCGGCTTCAGACACCTACCCTTTGGCGATATTGAAGCCTTGCGTGAAGGTATCGGTGAACAGACCTGCGCGATTATGCTCGAGCCGCTTCAAGGTGAAGGTGGTGTCAACCTGCCGCCACAGGGATACTTCAAGCAGGTGCGTGAACTCTGTGATGACAAGGGCCTGTTGTTGATTCTCGATGAAGTGCAGACCGGCTGTGGTCGAACCGGATCACTCTTCGCCTATGAGCAAGAAGGGATCGAGCCCGACATCATGACCCTGGCTAAGGGCCTGGCCAGTGGCGTGCCGATCGGTGCCATGCTGGCGAAAGACGCTTTGGCCGAGCATCTCGGTCCCGGCAGCCACGGTTCGACCTTCGGTGGCAACCCGCTGGCGACCGCAGCCGGTGTGGCAACCATCGATACCCTGCTCAGTGAGGGTCTGCTCGACAACTGCCGCGCCATGGGTCGTTATTTCTGTCAAGAGCTGGTGAAGCTGCAGCAAAAATACCCGTTTCTTATCGCCATTAGAAGCCGGGGGCTGATGATCGGACTTGAAATGAATATTGAAGGCGGCGAGATGGTCAAGACCGCCTTAAGCCGCGGACTACTGATCAACTGTACGGTCGGTAAGGTTCTGCGCTTTGTGCCGCCACTGATCCTTACAAGAAACGAGATTGATCAGGCGGTCGGCATTCTGGATGATATTTTTTCGGAGGTCGTATGAAGAAAGACTTTCTCTGCCTGAGCGATTTTACCTGTAGCGAACTCGAAGAGATCTTCGCGCTTTGTCGTGAGCTGAAAGCGAAAACCAAGTCAGGCACCCCCCACCGCCTGCTCGATGGACAGACCCTGGCGATGATCTTTGAGAAGAGCTCAACCCGCACCCGCATCAGCTTTGAAGTCGGCATGTTCCAACTCGGCGGGCACGCACTCTTCTTACATTCAGCCACCACCCAGATGGGACGTGGCGAGCCGATCCGCGACACCGCGCGGGTCATGTCGGGCTATTGCAACGGCATCATGATTCGGACCTACTCGCAACAAGCGATTGAAGAGTTGGCCGCACATTCCACGATTCCTGTCATCAACGGCTTGACAGATATGTACCACCCCTGCCAGATCATGGCCGATCTGTTTACGGTCATGGAGCACAGAGGGAATTATCGTGAACTTAAATACTGCTGGATCGGTGACGGCAATAACATGGCCAACAGCTGGATCAACGCGGCCGCAGTTTTCGGTTTCGAATTGCGCGTCGCCACCCCCAAGAGCTATGAGCCAGATATCACAATTATCGCCCAAGCCAAAAAAGCCGGGGCAAAGATCATCTACACCAACGATCCAATCGTGGCGGCCAAAGACGCCGATGTGTTAAACACCGACGTCTGGGCAAGTATGGGGCAGGAAGCCGAACAGCAGGAACGGGCACGAGCCTTTACCGGATTCCAAATCAACGACGAGATTGTTGCCCTGGCCAATCAAGACGCTCTGGTTATGCACTGCCTGCCTGCCCATCGCGGTGAAGAGATCACCGACAGCGTCATCGAGGGGGATCATGCCATCATCTTCGAAGAAGCTGAAAACCGGCTCCATGTACAGAAAGCGATTATGGCGACCCTGATGGGGCAAAATACATGCAGCTGACCTGCCCGCATTGTAAGTTCAGCAAGCAGGTTCCTAACGACCGTTTGCCGAGTACGCCGACTCAGGTGACCTGTCCCCAGTGCAGGAAGAGGTTCCCCCTTCCCACTCAAAAGACGAAGTCTCCAGAGGCGTCGATCATCAACTGCCCGGCCTGTCATCAGGCGCAAACGGCAACTGAAGTCTGCTCCTCCTGTGGCCTGATCTTTGCCAAATTCCGCGCGCCTCAATCGGCACCGTCCGTAGCTACTGCCAGCGCAAACAGTGCCC
>JAKIUS010000014.1 GCA_021647445.1 Geopsychrobacter sp.
AGACTCCCCATCAGTCGGTGGTGCATCGCATGCAACATCATCAGGCGATGCTGACTGCCCGACAAGTCTATGCCGAGATTCAGGACTCTTTCGAAGAGATTTTCGGCCGACGCCCTGCAGACCCGCTGGTCAGCTACCGCGCCGACGATGCCGAAACCCTGATCGTCTCCATGGGGACCTTGGGGGTCACGGCCGAAAGAGTGGTCGATCAACTCCGCGAGCAGGGCCAAGCGGTCGGCGCAGTGCGCGTACGCATGTTCCGTCCGCTGCCGGATGCGGAACTGCGCAAAATATTTGCCGGAACAAAACGGATCGCGGTCTTAGACCGGGATATCAGCATCGGTTTCGGCGGTGTACTCTGGGGGGAAGTGCGCAACTTCGCCGAGCCTGGCACCATTGTGCAGAACTATATGATCGGCGTGGGCGGCGGCGACGTGCGTCCAGAGCATATGCTTAATCTGCTGGCGGAACTTGAACAGATGGAAGAATCAGAAGCACCGAAAATAGTGGAGGTCGCATGATCAACGAACCGGCACTCAACGGCATGGCCCTGACCGACCGTGATCGCAGTGAACCCTTGCTACGTTCCGGCAACAGCAACTGCGGCGGCTGCGGCATGTCGAACCTACTGCAGATGCTCAGACGGGCCGCCGCCGAACACGAACTGAAGATGGTCGTTCCCGCCTGTTGCGCCGCAGTCACCAGCGGAAGTTTCCCGCAGAGCGCCTTTTCCATCCCGACCATCATGTCGACCTTTGCCTCCGCCGCTTCTGTCGCCACCGGGGTTGCCGCGGTCGCGCAATTGAACAAAGAACCGACAAGGGTTATCTGTCTGGCGGGTGATGGCGGTACCTATGACATCGGCATGGGCACCCTGTCAGCAGCCGCCGAGCGCAACGAGGATATCCTCTATATCTGTTACGATAACGAAATCTACGGCAACACCGGCGGTCAACGCTCCTCTGCGACACCGGCCGGGGCCGCAACCACCAGCACCCCGCACGGTAAGCAGGAGACCAAAAAGGATATCCTCGGCATCATGGCAGCCCACCGCATCCCCTATGCGGCGTCGATCTCCCTGGCACATATTGACGATACCCTGCGTAAACTGAAGTTTGCACTAGACGCCAGAGGCTTCCGTTTTCTGCACGTCCTCTCCCCCTGTCCGACCGGCTGGAAATCAGAACCGGCCATGGGGATCGAGCTGGTCCGCTTGGCGGTTCGCTCTGGCCTCTTCCCGGTTTTCGAGGTCTTCGATGGTGAACGTTACGTGATTAATGTCGAACCTGAGTTTTCCAGCGAAGCGTTAATGATGTACCTTTCGCTACAGCGCCGCTTCCGCAACACCGGGGTCACCGAAGAAAGCCTGCGACCGAGTATCGAGCGTTACTGGAACTATCTGCGCCTGATGAGCGGACGGATTGTCCCGGCCAGACGCGAGGGTTGAGAAGAAATACCCCTGCTCCGCTAAAGAAGCTCGGGGTGGCTACGTAAGGTGTGTCTGTCGCCCGGATGGCGACAGTCAAGCCCCAGGGATGGGTTCATGCGTCCCCTGAGTGGCCAGCGCGAGATTCTTGGCCCACTGATCCAGGAAATAAGAGAGGACAACCATGCGCAAATATGTTGGTGAACGAGTGCAGAAATTACGCGAAGCCCAGGGATTAAGCCAGCAGGAGGTCTGCAAACTGGCAGGCTTGGAACTCTCGCAGTTACAGGCCTACGAAGAGGGCAGCACGGTACCATCGGTCGGCGTGGTGATCAATCTGTCGCGAATTCTGGGTTCCAAGTTTGAAGGGCTGCTGCATGGCGGCGGCACGGTTTCGGAAACCTTGACCATCTGCCGCGCGGGAGAATCCTATGCCGGGCAACAGGGAGATACGGAACAGGGCTACGCTTACGGCACCCTGACCCGTCCCGGCACCGTCGGCCATGTCATGGAGCCCTTCATGCTGACATTCGACCCCAAAGCCCCGAAAGGCGAACCGATTGCCCACGACGGCCAGGAATTCATATTCGTCGTCGAGGGGACGATTGAACTCTTTTACGACGGCCAGAACTATCGACTCGAAAAGGGCGACAGTGCCTATCTGAACGCCTCTCTAAGTCACAGATTCCACGGTTTAGGCGAGAATCAAGCCCAAATCCTGGCGGTGGTCAGTTCTCTTTAAACAGTTGCCGGGCTTGAATAACACACGAAGGTGGATTTAAAAAGGCCGATTACATAACTGCAATCGAACTGCAATCGGCCTTTTTTGGTTTTGGTTCATCCGACAAGCGGTTAAAGAATCTCAACCAACTCAACTTCGTAGGTCAATTCTTTGCCGGCCAACGGATGATTGGTGTCGAGACTGATCTCATCATCGGTCACCTCGATCATCGTAACCATGTAAAGATCGTCGTCTTCACCGGTCACCTCTAGGGTCAGACCAACTTCCGGGACGATGTCGTCAGAGAGTTCACTACGCTTTATACTGAAAATATTTTCAGCGTCATAGTCCCCGAAGGCATCTTCCGGCGCGATCACAACAGTCTTTTTTTCGCCAACCTGCATACCGATCAATACCGTTTCGAGCGGGGCATACAATTCCTCTTCCCCGATGATCAGTTCCAGCGGACCATGCTCACCACAGCAATCATCATCGCTGCACGCATCCCCATCGTGATCAGGATAAGTACTGTCAATAATCGTTCCGTCTGCCAATTTACCGATAAAGTTGATTCTAACCTTGTCTGCTTCTTTTGCCTGTGCCATCAATTTTCCTTCCATCGCTTATGAGAAGTTTGCGGTTTTAGCACAGTCGCCAGAAGAAAGGAAGAAGGATGAAATCAGCCAAAGGAGACATTATCTCCCACTGATAAATTCAAACTTGAAATATTCAATACCCGGCAGGTTGTCAATGGTATAGGTCAGTTCCCAGAGGCCCTCCGACATGGCTACTTCGTCGGCGGGCTCAATGATCTGGTAGGAGAGTTCGATTCTGGACTGGCCAGCTTTTTGAACCGCTTTCCCCGCGAGTTTGAGCGCCAGAGCGTTGACCATGACCAGCACCTCAATCACAACCTTGTCCATGAGGTGATAGACAACGCGAATCTGGGGCAGAGCGACCCTCAGGCTCCCGTCGCGAAGGTCTCTGGCGGAGAACTGAAATTCAAGATCCCTGTCCTCTGAAACCAGAAAGCGTTCCATAAGCTTGCGGTTAAACGCTTCAAACATTTGATCATCCATTACCGTACCTCCAGAGTTCAGAATCAACGATGTCAACGCACTCACAAAGGCCGAAAGGACATTGACTTAGGCATCAAACTCCCCCGCTCACATTATCCTTAATATCCTCGGCCATACCTTAGTACCGTTCAAACAAACGATAGCACTTTTAATATTAAAACTCCTTGTGCTTTGAGGGCCAATTGATAGTCATTCTATAGGAGATATCAATGTTGTGAATCAAAGAAGTGGGGGCGGACATGAATTCACACGTTCAGACCTTTTTTATCAAACCTGGCGAATTGCTGATTATCGAAGAGGAGGCCCTGATCACTACGGTCCTCGGTTCGTGCGTCTCGCTCATTCTATATAACGCCAGGACCGGCCTGGCCGGATTTTGCCATGCCGTATTCCCGAAAGCCTGCCCGACTGAGAGTGGCTATCGTTTTGTCGATCAGGCATTCTGCCATCTACTCAATCAATTTGTCCGTGCCGGGATTTCTCGAGCCGAAACCAGCGTACAACTCTACGGTGGGGCCGATATGTTCATGAAGGGTCAAAGTGCCATCGGGGTCGGCCGAAAAAACATCGCCATGGCCCATGACATCCTGCGCAATTACAATCTCAGGCCGGTGGTTTGCAATACCGGTGGATTACGGGGACGAAAACTGATGTTCCATACCAACAGCGGCCGGGTCAAGATGGATTTTCTGAACCGGCGAATCACTCAAGAGCGTTCCGCGACTCAGACCTTAACGGAACGCCCCCGGCGTCTTGCCAAATTAATTCTCTCAGCATGATGAGCCTCGGACCTACCAGTCTGTCGGATATTCATCCTCTTCCTGCGTGGGATCGTTGTAGGCGACCAGCGCATCCCGATCCCGGTGCAATATCTTATTGACTGTTTCGGCAGAAATCAGCACAAGCTCCCCGGCGGAGATAGCCAGCCCCAAACGTCCATTGGACAGTTTATCCGCAACATCCTGCTGTATCAAAATCCGCTTTATTTTGCCCGCCGTATCGACATAATGATAGGCAACATCACCCTCTTCAACAGCTAAATGATTGGCGGTAATTAATTGTTGCACTGCGGCCTGATCCGCTTTTCGCTGGGCCTGCTGATTCCGCTCGGTATTTAAAGCAAGATCATGCTGCGCCCGTTCCGCCTGCTGCTGCCGCAGCCGAAGCTTATCCCGATCCTCAAAAGACCCACCCGCCTTGCGCTTCTTTTTATGCTTGACCCTTTTTTCATGATCAGCTTTCTTCATCTGTTTTTTATCAACCAAGCCAGCCTTAAGTAGCTGCTCTTGCAAAGAAAGTCCCATTTATATCTCCTAAAGAAAGCGACCCGGCGGAAGTCGCAAAGAATGCCTTGAGCGAGATTGTCTCCTGCTTCAGAAAACCTTTTGCCAGCAGTTTATCACAGGCAACCAGTTGAAAGCGTAACCGAACAGACCAGGTGGATGCTGCACCGCAATAGCGATCAACGGCACCTTAGCCCATGCTTCCATAGGCAGGTATCTCCGCAGACCGCACCGAGCATGACATTCCAGGCCCAAACAGCAACCGGCGAAACTATCTCCAAACACTCCTGATCCGCGCTCTTAAACCAATCGCTCCCAATTGATGCCTCGTAGTTCTGATCCTTGATCCCTAGCTCGAGCAGAAAATCCATGGTCTTCTCTCTTTAGATGCACAAAGGCGAATCCGATAATCCCAGCAGAAAATCCCTGCCTCCATATTTATATACAGATCGGTCAAAGCCCAAGCTATTGCGGCAGTGCTTGGAGATCACCGCCAAGCAAAACAGGATCTGGCCCTTATTCCGAAGGACAAAACTCTTGTAACAATTCGATTGCGGCGTCCTCGGCGACATCTTGCCAACTACGATATGCCGCTGCGACGGAATAGCTTCGCCCACCACGAAGATTGGCGCAGTAAAATCTGTCGACCTCAACAGCAAGAAGTTGAGCCGCAACAGCGTGAGCGGTCGGAACCGCCAACGACAGCCGCGCGGCACCGGCCCGGTATAGTGCTGCAACCGCAGCCTGCAGGGTAAAGCCGCTGGCCAGACCATCATCAACGAGGATCAGGTCCCGGTCATCCAGTTGTTGGCGCAAGGCCTGTTGACGGAACAGTGCCAAACGTCGATTCACCTTAGCCCGGGTCGCAATGATCCCGCTTTTGACCTGTTCTTCACTCAGCCGGACGCGCCGGATCAGGTCCCGATTGAGCAGGTAACTACCGTCAAAAGCAACGGCTCCGTACCCCGCTTCGCTGTCCCAGGGAAGGGTGATTTTGCTCACCACCGCAACCTCGAGCGGCGCTTTCAAAAGGCTGGCCAAACTAATGGCAACCGGTACCCCACCCGCCGGGATCGCCAGGATCAGGGGCTGTTTCAATTCCTCCGCGAGCAGCAGTTCGCCCAGTCGCACGCCAGCTTCGTTTCGATCGGCGAAGACCCCGGTCTTTTCACTAAGCGCCTGAATATATCTGAGATTATAGGACATCATCACCACCTTGCGGTCAGGACGCACCCCTCTCATCCCTTCAGCATAACCGATCTGCCGATTTAGATTTTTTTCCAAACAACACCCAGTTGAAACCCTCAGGCTCAGAACAAACCACAAATCTGATGCTCAACCTGTTTTTCCTTGACATCAAAATACTGTTTGATATTGTACCTAACAAACGTTAGGTTTGCTTCTGGAGAGAACATGTCTGAACCAATTTCACGTCGCGCGCTTATCCTGCAGGAAGCCGCACATCTGTTTCGCGAAAAGGGCTACCCGGGGGCAAACCTGCGTGAACTGGCGCGACGGTCCGGTATCCAGGGCGGGAGTATCTATCATCACTTCGCCTCGAAGCAGGAGATCCTCTTCCAGTTGATGGATAACACCATGAGCGACATGATCGAGCGCTTAAGCGAACGGCTGATCGATTCCCAAACCCCGTATGAAAAGTTACGTACCACGGTCTATTTCCATATTGAATACCACGTCACCGGCCCCGACCAGACCTACATCACCGATGATGAGTTGCGGAATCTAGAACCTGAAAACTACCTGCGCGTCGTCGCCAAGCGTGATCGCTATCAAAAGATCATCGAAGAGATCATGCTAGCCGGGAAAACCGAAGAGGGCTGGCGGCTCGCAGAACCGAAACTCTACACCCGCGCTTTGATCAAAATGTGCGCCGGAGTTGCCACCTGGTTCAACCCGGACGGAGATATGAGTATCACGCAGGTCGCGGAGGCTTACGCCGACCTGCTGTGCAACGGTTTGTTGCCCCGCTGATGCGGTGTAAACAGGCAGAGAATTTGTCACAAACGGGACAAGCGGCGATATCGCTCCCCTGTGACCGGTAATCTTAAATAATCTAATAATCACTGGTAGTTAGAGCTTATAGACACTATCGGCCATAAAAGAACGCTGTTTGGTATTCTCCTTGCTGTCTCTCTATATAAAGGACAGCAGTAGCTCAGGATGGAACAGATGGAACTAACACGCGAAATCTACTGGAATGTCGGCCACTCGGTGATGATCCCCATGTACCTGCTGGTGACCGCCGCCTTTTCGGTGCTGGTCTGGGGTCTGCGCAAACGCTTGGCGACCTATCGCCTCGGCCAAGCCCTGGAGCGGTGCGACCGCCGCAATGAGCGCCTGAGCGGTGTGCTGCGCGATATCTTCCTGCAGGCGCGGGTGCTGCGCGTCAAGGGCGCGGGTACCGCCCACGGACTGTTCTTCTTCGGTTTCGTACTGCTGACCATCGGCACCACGCTGGTTTTTGTTCAGGCGGATGTTCTCGATCCGCTCTTCGGACTGCGCTTTCTGACCGGCAACTTCTACCTGTTCTTCTCCATCGTCCTCGATATCGCTGGCCTTGTGGCAATCATCATGCTGTTGGGCTTAGCGGTGCGCCGCTACCTGTTGCGGCCCAAGGATCTGCCGACCGTCGGTGACAACGCCTTGATGTTGGGGCTGCTGCTGGCGATTCTCTTCACCGGTTTCCTGCTTGAAGGGGCGCGCATGGCCGCCACTGAGTTGGGCACTGATCTTAGCTGGTGGTCCCCGGTCGGTCTGTTCTTCGCCCAACCCTTCGCCGGTTTGAGCGAGGCCGCCCAGCGTTCGATCCACAGTGGGCTCTGGTGGTTCCACTTCGCCCTGGTGCTCGGCTTCTTCTGCGCCATCCCCTTTACCCGACTGCGCCATCTGCTCTTAACCCCAGCCAACATCTTCTTCCGTGATTTAGGGCCTACCGGCAAGCTTACGACCCTCGACTTAGAGGATGAAGAGGCGGAGAGTTTCGGCGCCTCCAAGGTCAGCGATCTGTTCTGGAAGGATATCTTCGACGCCGACGCCTGCACCTACTGCAAACGCTGTCAGGATCGCTGCCCAGCCTGGAACACCGACAAACCGCTCTCACCGATGAAACTCATCAATCAGATCGGCGAAGTCAGCTTTAGCAATCCCGAGGCCAACCTTATAGAAACCATCACCACCGATGTCTTATGGAGCTGTACCACCTGCCGCGCCTGTCAGGAGATCTGCCCGGCCGCAATTGAACACGTGCCAAAGATCATCGAGATGCGCCGCAACCTGGTCTTGATGGAGGGGGAATTCCCCGGCGAAGAGGTGACCAAGGCCATGGAGAACAGCGAGGTCAACGGCAACCCCTTAGGCATGGCGCCTGCGACCCGTGCCGACTGGGCCGAGGAACTACGCGCCGAAGGGATCAAGATCGCCGACCTGGCAGCCGGGGAAACCGCCGAAATCCTCTACTTCGTCGGCTGCTACGCCTCGTTCGACAAGCGTAATCAAAAGATCGCCAAGAGCTTCATCAAACTCTGCAGCGCCGCCGGGGTCACCGTCGGCATCTTGGGCAAAGAGGAGAAATGCTGTGGTGAGCCGATGCGCAAACTCGGCAACGAGTACCTCTACCAGATGCTCGCGGCAGAGAATATCGAGCAGATCCAGGCCAGCGGCGTTAAACGTATCGTCTCGGCCTGTCCGCACTGCTTCAACACCCTAAGTAAAGATTATGTCGATCTCGGCCTTGAACTGCCGGTCGAACACGCCAACAGCTTTTTGGCCAAGCTGCTGCAGAGCGGTCAACTCAAACTTAAACAGGCCCCCATCGACTGTACCTATCATGATTCCTGCTATCTCGGTCGCCACAACGATCTCTACGAGGCGCCGCGCCAACTGCTTAAGGCCGCAGGGGCCTACCTGCATGAGATGGAGAAAAGCCGGCAGGAGAGCTTCTGCTGCAGCGCCGGGGGCGGACGTATTCTGGCCGAAGAGAAGATAGGCGAGCGCATGAACCAGAAACGCGCCAAGATGGCCGCCGAAACCGGCGCACCGATCCTGGTTTCGAGTTGCCCCTTTTGTATGAGCATGTTCGAGGATGGCATCAAGGGCGCGGACTTGGATGAACAGTTGAAACCACTTGATCTGCTGGAAGTGCTGGCGGAACGGATTGGTTAAAAGATTTTTTTAACGCGGAGAGGGAGAGATGGGCATTAAGCAGAATCAAAAGCGATCTCGCACAAAGCCGCAAAGCCACCAAGAAAGGCTTTAAACCAAAGTTTCGATTTTGATCTTCTTTGTGCCTTTGCGGCTTGAGTGAGCGACAGTGAACGGGCGAGAGATGATTTTAGGTTTTTCAAGACTTCAACCCGATCAAAACTTTTCAACCCGGAGGATAAATTATGAACATTCTAGTCTGTATCAAACAGGTTCCGGACATGGAATCCCGCTTCAAGGTTGCGGCGAGCGGCACCTGGTTCGAAGAGAGCGATCTGGCCTGGCGCATCAATGAATATGACGAGTTCGCCATTGAACAAGCGGTGCAACTTAAGACCGAGGTGAGTGGTGCTGATCTAACGGTGCTGTCCATCGGTCCGGCGCGGGTCAAGGAGGCGCTCAAGAAGGCGCTGGCCATGGGCTGTGATCGAGCAGTCAACCTAGTTGACGAGGCAGCGCACGAGAAGGATTCCTTCCAGATCGCCAGCGCCATCGCCGCCTTCGCCAAAGAGAAAAACTTCGACCTGATCTTCACCGGCATGCAGTCCCAGGATCGCGGCAGCGGTCAGGTTGGGGTGCTGGTTGCCGAGATGCTCGGTATTCCGGCCTTGACCACTGCGGTCGAGTTCGCCTACGCCGATAACAGTGTCACCGTGCGCCGTGAGCTTGAAGGCGGACTTAGAGCAGCGATCAAGGCGAGCACTCCGGCGCTGGTCAGTTGTCAGCTCGGTCTCAATACCCCGCGCTACCCGACCCTGCCGAATATCATGAAGGCCAAACGCAAGGAGATGCTCGAAATTCCGGTTGCCGACCTCTTAAAAGAAGAGGCCCGTCTGACCACCCTCTCTCTCGCCTATCCTGAGAAGAAGGGTTCGGCACAGATCTTAGAAGGTGACGTGGCCGATCTGGTTGATCAGGTCATCGGGATCTTAAAAGAGAAGACAGCAGTGCTGTAGAACCAAAAGCATTTTAACGCAGAGATAAAAAAGGAGGAGAGCCGGAGAGAAACATTCTAACCCTTGGTTTTGTTTTTCTCAGCATCTCTCCAACTCAGCGTCTCAGCGTTAAAAAAAAGATTTAAGATTTTAACCACCGAGGAGAAAACCATGAAAGCATTACTGGTTGGTGAATATAGAGAGGGCAAACTGCTCGAAACAACTTACGAGTTGATCGGCTTTGCCCAACAGTTAAAAGCCGAGTTCGAACTATTTCTGGTCGCGAGCGAGGATCAACTGCCGCAGGTCGAGGCCAAACTCTACTTAGCGGATGTCAACGAAGCCAAAGAATACAATCCGGCGCTGCACAAGCAACTGATTTTAGAGGCTGCTGAAAAAGCGGGTGCCGATACCATCGTATTTATCCATTCGAGTAACGGTTGGGATCTGGCGCCACGGGTCGCCTTAGCGCTCTCGGCCGCCCAGATCTCCGAGGTAGTCGAGATCAAGGAGGACGGCTACCTGCTGCCCGCCTGCAATGCTAAACTGCGCCGCACAGTCAAGGCGGCGACCGGCAAACAGGTCATCACCCTACAAGCCGGAGCGTTCATGCCCGCTGAACAGAGCGGCGCGCCCCAGGTCGAAAAACTCAGCATCACCGCAACGGCCCAGACCGAATTTCTCGGCTACGAACAGGCTGAAGCGGGTGAGGTCGATCTGGGCAAGGCCGAGATCATCGTCAGCGCCGGACGTGGTGTCGGCAAGCCGGAGAATGTCGCCATGATCGAGGCGCTGGCCAAGGCCTTGGGTGGCGAGTACGGGGCGAGTCGTCCGGTGGTTGACGCTGGCTGGGCCCCTCATGATCGCCAGGTCGGCACCACCGGCCAGACCGTCTCGCCCAAGCTGTATGTCGCCTGCGGTATCTCCGGCGCCATTCAACACCTGGCCGGAATGAAGAAGTCAGAGTTCGTGCTGGCGATCAACACCGACAAGGACGCGCCCATCGGCGAAGTGGCCGATGTGCTGGTGGTCGCCGACATCAAACAGTTTGCCCCGGCGTTGACGGCCAAGTTGGAAGGCTAAAGCGGCCCGTAAGGGATGAGGAGGCAGGAGTGAGGCGTTAAGGTCAAAGGCGCCTCGCACAGAGACGCAAAGCCGCAAAGAAGGGCAAGGACAAAATCAGGATTTCTGGTCCAGGCAAACCCGTCAAAGATTTTCTTTGCGCCTTTGCGGCTTTAGTGAGCAACGCGAACGAGCGTGAGATGATTTTAAAGATTCTTAAGTTGAGAGGATAAAAACCATGTCAGACGTATTCATTGTCGAAGCCTTACGTACCCCGTTCGGCAGCTTTGGTGGCGGTCTCGCCAATGTTCCCGCACCGCAATTGGGCACAACCGTAATTAAAGCCCTGCTCGATAAAACTGGTGTCGCGCCAGACCAGATCGATCAGTTCATTGCCGGACAGGTCATTCAGGCCGGAGTCGGCCAGGCTCCAGCCCGTCAGGCGATGCGCGGTGCCGGCCTGCCGGACAGTATCCCGGCGTTGACCATCAACAAGGTCTGCGGCAGTGGCCTCAAGGCGATCATGCTTGCAGCCGACAGCATCCGTCTCGGCGATGATCAGCTCTCTATCGCCGGCGGCATGGAGAACATGTCTCTTTCACCCTATTGTCTGCCGAAAGCGCGCTACGGCATGCGTATGGGCAACGCCGAAGCGGTTGATCTGCTGATCCACGATGCACTGCGCGACCCTTATAGCGGACGTCACATGGGCGAGGTCACCGAAGAGACCATTGCGCGTCTCAAAATCAGCCGTGAAGATCAGGACGAATTTGCCCTCGAATCCTATCGCCGTGCCCAGAATGCGATCAACGAAGGTCTGCTGGCCACTGAGATTACGCCGGTTATCCAGCAGTCTCGTAAAGGTGAAACGGTTTTTGAACAGGA
>JAKIUS010000506.1 GCA_021647445.1 Geopsychrobacter sp.
CGGCACGCGATTGGGCCTGCTATGACAAGATCATCGAGGTCTTAAAACGGCTTGAGGAGGATGAAACCCTGCTGGTGCAATCGGGCAAACCGGTCGGCGTCTTCAAGACCCACAGCGATGCACCACGGGTCTTGATCGCCAACTCCAACCTGGTGCCGCACTGGGCCACCTGGGAACAGTTTAACCAACTCGACCGCGAAGGTTTAATGATGTACGGTCAGATGACCGCTGGCTCCTGGATCTATATCGGTTCGCAGGGGATCGTACAGGGCACCTATGAGACCTTCGTCGCGATAGCGAAGAAGCACTTCGAAGGGGATGCAAGCGGCCGCTGGGTATTGACCGGCGGGCTCGGCGGCATGGGTGGCGCTCAACCGTTGGCCGCGACCATGGCCGGGTTTTCGATGTTGGCGATAGAATGCGATGAAACGCGCATCGATAAACGTCTGGAGACCGGTTATCTCGACCGCAAAACGACCGATCTCGATACCGCTCTGCAGCTGATCGAAGAGGCGAAAAAGACCCACAAGCCGATCTCCGTCGGCCTCTTGGGCAACTGCGCCGAGATACTGCCTGAACTGATTAAGCGCGGCATCACCCCCGATATCTGCACCGATCAGACCAGCGCCCACGATCCCTTGAACGGTTATCTGCCCAGGGGATGGAGTCTACAACAGGCAGCAACGCAGCGCGAAACAGATCCCCAGGCCGTAATCAAGGCGGCCAAAGCCTCGATGGCGATCCATGTACAGGCGATGCTGACCATGCAAAAACGGGGCGCTGCGACCCTCGACTACGGCAACAATATCCGCCAGATGGCCTTCGAAGAGGGAGTGGAGAACGCCTTCGACTTCCCCGGTTTCGTCCCGGCCTACGTCCGTCCACTCTTCTGCGAGGGGATCGGTCCCTTCCGCTGGGTAGCGCTCTCTGGTGATCCCGAGGATATTTACAAGACCGACGCCAAAGTTAAGGAGTTGATCCCCGATGATAAGCATCTGCATCGCTGGCTCGACATGGCTCGTGAAAGAATCCACTTTCAAGGTCTACCGGCACGCATCTGCTGGGTCGGCCTCAAGGAGCGAGCGCGCCTGGCTGTGGCCTTCAACCAAATGGTCAAAAACGGAGAACTAAAAGCTCCAATTGTCATCGGCCGCGACCATCTTGATTCCGGCTCGGTCGCCAGCCCCAACCGCGAAACCGAGGCGATGAAGGACGGTTCCGACGCGGTCTCCGACTGGCCGCTCTTAAACGCCCTGCTCTCCACCGCCAGCGGCGCAACCTGGGTCAGTCTGCATCACGGCGGCGGCGTCGGCATGGGGTTTAGCCAGCACGCCGGGCTGGTCATCGTCGCCGACGGCAGCGATGCCGCTGAAGCACGGTTGCAAAGGGTATTGTGGAACGACCCCGGCACTGGAGTGATGCGCCATGCTGATGCTGGCTATGAGATCGCGCGGGATTGTGCGCGAGAACAAGGGCTGGATTTGCCGATGTTGGCAGACCAAAAAAGCAGCTAAGGCAAAGCAGACTCACATTCGTTCGCTTTGCTTACTTAAGCCGCAAAGCCGCAAAGAAAATCAAAAGATTTTAAGGGTTTAGATCTTAACCCAAGATCAGTTTTCCCCTTGCTCTGCTTTTCTTGGTGGCTTTGTGCGAGATGATTTTACGCATTTTTGTCCTGTTTTTGCTCCTGCCTTTCTCTGCGTCTCTGCGCGAGATAAGGTTTTGACCTTAGTTCTTTTTCGGCGCTGCATTTTCAGCATAAAATGTGCTGCATAAATAACGGAGAAACAACATGTTCAAACTAAAACTCACCCCCGGTCAGCTCGACCTCGCCACTCTGCGCAAGATTCAAGCCCAGCCGGTCGAGATCAGCCTCTGCGCCGAAGCGGCAGACAATATTGACAAATCAGCAGCAACGGTTGCCGACGTCATCAAACAGGGTCGAGTGGTCTACGGGGTCAATACCGGCTTCGGACTGCTAGCCAACACCCGCATTCCCAATGATGAACTCGAAACCCTGCAACGTTCCATCGTCCTCTCCCACGCAGCCGGAACTGGTCATCTCATGGAGGAAGCGACGGTACGCCTACTACTGGTGCTCAAGATCAACAGTCTGGCACGCGGCTACTCGGGCATCCGTCGCGTAGTCATTGAAGCCTTGATCAGCCTGCTTAACGCTCAGGTCTACCCTTGCATCCCCGAAAAGGGGTCGGTCGGTGCTTCCGGTGATCTGGCCCCGCTGGCCCACATGGCAACGGTGCTGCCCGGTGAG
>JAKIUS010000507.1 GCA_021647445.1 Geopsychrobacter sp.
GCTCGCGCAATTGCCCATGTCGTGGTAGATGGTGATCTCGTCGTTTCTGACCGAAAGTTGACCCGAGTTGACCAAGATGCCATCCGAAGACGCGTCCGCGATCTCACCCGCAACTGGAAGCGAAAGTAGCGGGAGTAGCGATAATAGCGGGAGTCGCGAAAAAAATAACGGGAGTAGTAGCCGTCAGTTGAGTCGCAACGACCGACAAGATACGACTCCAGCCGAAATTGTTCTCTATGCAGAGCGATTCCATCTCCTGATCGCCGCGGCGATCCAGTTTGCTCTGGGTGGCTTGCTGCTCTTCAAATTGGGAACCATTGGCCAATACATCGGGGCGCTACTCATTGGGCTCGGTGGTTGGCGGGTTCTCAAGGTTATTCGCATCGGCTTCGGGCAGGAGGGCGTCATCCGATTGACAGCCTCGGCGGTTGAGCTTCCCAAACAGCTGTGCGGGGATGCCCAAAACACCGATCTCTATACCTTCTCCGATCTCCGCAACGTCTTCTACATTCGGCGCTCCCTGTCTTGGCTGCGTACAGGTCCCGTTCTCGTTGTCGAAACCAGCAAGCATGTGTACCGATACCCACGCGATTGGTTTGCTAGCGACTTTGATCAACGCCGCGCTGCCGCTCACCTCAATGCGAGGCTTGGCCGGGCACTTCCTTCAGCACTGGTTAGCTCGCTTACGACCGATATTCCAGCCGAGGAACTCAGCGAAGCCGAGAGGCGCAATCGCGCAGTCATCTTCTTTATCGCTTCGGGAGTCCGCTACGATCTGCTTCCTTACCAACCCCAATATTTTGATGCCCTGCTTCAGCACCACGTCGGCGGCCTGCTCAAGGTTGCGCCGGAATCGACCGTTGACCGGGTCACCGATGTCATGCGTAAACCTGGGGCCAAAGTCTTCACGGAATTTCTTGAAACGTTTCGCCAACGCAGTCACCAACTCGGGTTAAGACAGGCGATTGTGCCCTACCTGATTAGCGGTCATCCAGGATCGACCCTCAATGATATGGTCGAGGTTGCGCTCTACCTGAAACAACATCGGCTCAGGGTCGAGCAGGTGCAGGATTTCACCCCCACTCCAGGCAGCCTTGCGACCTGTATCTACCATACGGGCAGCGATCCCTTTAGCGGGGAATCGATCCATGTGCCACGCACCTCCAAAGAGAAACGTCTGCAGAAGGCACTGCTGCTCTATCACAAACAGGAGACGAGACTTGATGTGTTGGAAGCATTGAGGAATTGTGGGCGCGAAGAGGTGGCAAAACTCCTCTTTGATCATGGAACAACACAAAAAAAACGACCGGCGCCCCCCCGCAGCAATACGAATATTCGTCGCCAAAGCCACAGAAAAAAAACCTGACCTCATCGTCTGTTACAGGACAAAAACCAGAAAGCAATTCTGGGATTCTTCTGCATGCTGGCCTCACAACCCCTCACGAAAGAGACAAAATAGGGACCAATTCTTTAGTCTGGCTAGAAAAACAGAACGTGAGTTCACTGGATTTGAAAGTCACCCTCCAGCGGCCTTGATCCACCATCACATGGGACAGCGTCACAGGCCATGTTCCGCCATCAAATGGAAAACCCTTTCGGGGTATTTCCATAATCATTCCAGAAAGATTTAAATTCCACTGAAGTCTTTTTCGACCTGCCGCAACTCCCCGATTATACATCAACTTTCAAATGTCAAAAACCGTTCTTATTGCCCTGCCTAATAGGATGCAGAAGGCCCATTTCGGATAACTGAAAAATTTTACGCTGAGTAAATATTACTTGACAGCATGCAACGATTTTTGGTTGTCTACGAGGATAAAAAAACGCCGTTTTACGCTCAGCAGAAGCGATTTACAGTAATTTAAACCAGTTATGGCAGGCAAGTTTGAGTTCGTCATCCAGGTCGGCTCAACTTCTGAACGCTAATTCCAATCCAAAAAGGGATGACTGAAATGTCAAAAACCGCAATCAAACCGTCTTTGCAAAACCCGTTCGCTCCGGACGAAAAAGTAGAATTCACCATCCCCGGCGAAATTGCCGGAACGACTGGTCCCTACGAAGAAGTCATGCAGGAAGGCTATGACCTCATTCAGCGCCCGATCAAATCGGTTGCTGTCGGTCAGATCGAGAAACAGCACTTTAAAAAACGTATGACCGTCTGGGAGCGGATCAAGGTTCTGACCGAATCCGAGCCCAATGTTCTTTTTCAGAACTGGGGGAAAAACCTCGACGGTGCCTCGCTGGTCACAGGAATCATCAACATTGA
>JAKIUS010000508.1 GCA_021647445.1 Geopsychrobacter sp.
CCGCAGCGTGTGGTTCATATGTCGACTCAGGCGAACACCTGTAACCCTGCCGCCGGACGTTTCTGGCAACAGGCGGGTGTGCGCCGTATCAACCTGGCGCGTGAATTGACCCTAGAGAATATTTCCCCCTTTCAAGCGGTGCCGGACCTCGAACTTGAGGCCTTTGTGCATGGTGCCATGTGTGTTGCGCATTCCGGTCGCTGTCTTATTTCGACGGCCTTGACCGGGCGCAGTGCCAACCGGGGCGACTGTGCGCAACCCTGTCGCTGGAATTATCAACTGGTTGAACAGATGCGCCCTGAGCAAGCGATGAGCGTTGAAGAGGATGAGCGCGGGACCTACCTATTTAACAGTCGTGATCTCTGCCTGGTCGAGCATCTGGCTGCTCTGGCCGGTGCCGGTGTCAGCAGTTTTAAGATTGAGGGACGGATGAAGGGGATCTATTATGTCGCAGTGGTTACCGATGTCTATCGACAGGTGCTGGATCGGTTGATGGCCGGAGAGCAGCAGATGGATCCCCGCTGGCGACAGGAGCTGGAGAGCGTTAGTCATCGGCCCTATGATACCGGTTTTCTGCTCGGAACCGAGGATGCAAAAATCCATGCGGATGACACCCATTATTTGCGTACCCACGACTTTGTCGGTCTGGTTTGTTCCGATGAAACGGGTCTTCATGTTGAGGGACGCAACCGCTTTTTACCTGGGGAAGAATTGGAGTTGATCGGCCCGGCAATGCAACGGGCGCTGATTGAGGTAGAGAACCTGACTGATCTCAAGGGACAAGCGTTGACTGTGGCACAGCCCAATTCGCGGGTGCGTTTTAGTCAATTACCGGATTGGGTTGAGGCGGGAGATATGCTGCGGCGTAAAATCGTGCGGCAAGGTTGATGGCGTTCCTTGATATGGTGGTTTGCAAACCCATCATACTGAAATAGTTACGCCAGAAAAAAGACAAAAAAAAGGCGCACCAGCCAGGAGGGAAGCTAGGTGCGCCGAATGTTGTTGTTGCCTTGATCTGAAGGTTACCAAAAAGGTCAGAGTTTGGCAAGCTTATTTCTGATCTTTTTTGTCAGGCTTTCGGTTTGTGGAGATTTTGGCTCGAACTCAGCAGGCTGTCGGGCTTTCCAACGACTGGCTGCAAATTCGTCTGATTGGCCCATATTTCAGCTTCTTTTCGACCAATAGCTACGGCTATTACTCTCAAATGAGCTAAAATCTGTCCTCAATCAGCCAAATTTTCGCTTCAGTCCGGATAGTCCGACAACCAGCTAGCCGAGTTTTTTTAGTGATTTGAATTGATGGTTGGCTGCGGTCGTTAATATAAAACGTCCGCGAATGCCGCTAGTTGTAAGGAAGGGCCGCAGGTGTCGGGCGGCAAATCTCAGTTGTTCGCCACTCTCAGCCCGTACGCAGATATCACGTGCCACCCCTTGATAGTAGCGACCGATTTCGGCACTGCTGAGTTGCAGGCAGAAACGATATGAATGTGTTATTCCGGTCATCTTTGACTGTGTGTAAGGAGTTTATGCGTGCGCTATAAAGTGGTCGAGACCAGTGAAGTGACCGATGACAACCTTGAAACCCTTATAAATCAATGGACAGGGCAGGGTTGGCGCTATGATTCTGTAAAGTTCGCCATGCGCGAGGGGAATCGCCGCCCCGGCATGGCTTTTATCTTCTTTACCCGTGAAGAGACCGATCAGGTGACCTCTGCTTAATAGCTTAAGCCGCCTTTTTTCCGCACCTTGCGCATGGTCTTATCGGCAACGCGTCGCGCTTTGTCGGCCCCCATCGCCATTATTTCACGCAGTTCTTGCGGCTTGGCCAGTAACTCTTCCCGCTTTTCACGGTAGGGGGCAAAGAAATCGCGAATCGTCTCGAAGAGTTCCTGTTTTACATCCCCATAACGCAGTCCCGGGGTCAGGTAGCGTTGTTTCAACTCTTCTTGTTCTTCAGGGTTTAGAAACAGACTGAAAATCTGGAAAATATTACAGTTGTCGGGATTTTTGGCTTCTTCAATCGGGGTCGCATCGGTGACAATCTTCATCACCTGCTTGCGCAGAGCCTTGTCGCTCTGAAACAGATCGATGGTGTTGCCATAACTTTTGCTCATTTTGCGCCCATCGAGACCCGGCACGGTGGCGACATTCTCATCAATTTCCGGCTCGGGGATGGTGAAGACCGCGCCATATTCATTATGGTATTTAATGGCGATATCGCGCGCGACCGCGAGGTGCGGCTTCTGAACCTTGGTAACAGGCAA
>JAKIUS010000509.1 GCA_021647445.1 Geopsychrobacter sp.
GCTCATCGAGGTGACCGCCGCCATTGAGTCGCCGGCCATGGTCGATCCCCATGCGCAATTGGAACCGGTCGCAAAGCTCCCAAAAACCAGTAAAGAGCCGGCCGTTAAACGCGCCGTCGCTGCTTACCGAAGCGTTGAGAAATCTGAATCGCCAAGCGACGATCGGCGCTCGCAACCGGTCATCGGTCCGCTGGAGGCCGAATTGAACCAACTGCGCGATACGGTCGCGGAGCAGAATGTCGGGCAGTTGCAGCGCGAGTTAAGCGAACTGAAGACGCTGGTTCAGCAGTTGGCTGAGGCGCGCAGTGCGGTACCGGCCCCTGTTCCATCCGTGGCACCGGTGACGCGCGTTGAGGTTCGGGAGGTCCAGCCGGCCTCGGCAATGATTCGTCAGGCTCTGCTTGCGCGCGGGATTGACGACGAGGCTGCAGAAACGATTGCCCGTTTCGCCGATAGCCGTATGGGGGCGGAGCAGCGCCGCGATCCACAGCTTCAGCATCAGTTTCTGCGCGATACGATTGCCGACCTGGTTCAGGTGAGTGAACCGATCTGGGGCGCCGAGGTTGAGGGGCCGCGCCGGATCGCCTTGATCGGGCCGACCGGGGTTGGCAAGACCACGACCATCGCCAAATTGGCCGCCGCCGCCCTCGCCGCAGGTTCGCGGGTAGCGCTGGTGACCATCGATACCTTTCGCATCGCGGCGGTCGAACAGCTTAAGGTCTATGGTGAAATTATGAATCTGCCGGTTGAAGTAATTTTTCGGCCCGATCAGTTGCCGCAGATCTTGCGTCAGCATCGTGACAAAGATTTGATCCTCATCGATACCGCTGGACGCAGCCCGCGTGATCGCAGTCGCATCGAGGAGTTGAGTGAATTTCTGGGGAAGGATTCCGGCATTGAAAACTGGTTGGTCCTTCCGGCGCACGGTCGCGAAGAACAGCTGCAACAAGTGGTCAAAAATTTCTCGCAGGTCGTGATTTCAAGTCTTGTGTTTACCAAGCTCGATGAGTGTGAGAGTTGGGGGACATTGATCAATCTGCCGACCCGCACCGCCCTGCCTTTGGCTTGCTTGACCAATGGTCAACAGGTGCCGGAAGATCTGCTCTTGGCTGAACCGCAGATGGTCGCTGATTGGGTTATGGGGAGTGAACCTCAAGCGCAGAAGGATGTCGTATGAATCAAGTTGTTATCGATCAAGCCGCAACCTTGCGTCAGCAACAGAATATCCCCTCCGAGAACGGAAGTTCCGAGCGGATGACGCGAGTCGTGGCAATTACCAGTGGTAAGGGTGGGGTCGGTAAGACCGCTGTTGTCGCCAATATCGCCATCGCACTGGCGAAGCAGGGCAAAAAAATACTGGTGATTGATGCCGATCTCGGGCTGGCCAATATCGATGTGGTGCTGGGTCTCTCACCGGAATACAACCTGAATCATTTTTTCAAAGGGGAGCGTAGTCTCGAAGAGATTATGGTTGAGGGACCTTGCGGAATCAAGGTTCTGCCCGCCGGTTCTGGAGTACAGCAATACACGCGTCTCGATGGCCAATTGAAGATGCGTTTCATCGAGGCGATCGACAATCTGCACGAAAATTTTGATCTGGTGTTGATCGATACCGAGGCGGGAATCTCGGACAACGTCACCTACTTTACGGTGGCGGCTCAGGATATTTTGGTTATTACGACCCCGGAACCGACGGCGATTACCGACGCCTATGCCTTGATGAAACTCCTCTCGAGTCAGTATCACCAAAAGAATTTTCTGCTCTGTGTGAATTCGGTGAAATACGGCAGTTAAGGGTTGGATGTTTTCGAAAAATTGACGATTGTGTCGGTGCGATATCTCGATATCAGTATCGATTACTTAGGGGCGGTACCCTACGATCGCAAGATGCATGAAGCGGTGCGTGCCCAGCAAGTTATTCAGGATCTTTATCCGGATCATAGGGTCTCAAAAGCCTTCTGTAGTCTGGCTGACAGTCTGATCGAAACGCCGACCAATGACCAGCCTAAAGGGACGCTGCAGTTCTTCTTTAAACGTTTCCTCGGGGTTGAATCGGAGGCAAATGGATGACCTCCGTCGGTCGCTACGGCCCGCCGGGGGCCGATGATCGTGAGCGGATGGTTGAGATACACATGCCGCTGGTTAATTTTCTGGTCGAGCGGATGCTGAATCAGGTGCCGGGGTTCGTGACCCGTGATGACCTGAAGAGCGCCGCCATGCTCGGTCTGGTCGAGGCGGCCAGCGGTTTGGATCCG
>JAKIUS010000510.1 GCA_021647445.1 Geopsychrobacter sp.
CCATGACCAATGCAAGCATGGGTAATAGTTTTGCCGAAATTTGTGCGGGTAATGAAGTGACCACAGTTGCGAGCTTAGGTAATATTACAGTTTGGGATCCAACAACAACGGGTGGCGGTGGTAATGGCAGCGTAGTTATTGAAGCCACACAGGCAATTTATGAGCGTGGTGTTGCTCCTTCAGGCATAGCTTTAACATCCAATACTGAGATGGGTACAGGTTCTAAAGACTTTCGTAACGATGTAAGTTCAACCACAGGCGCAAGTTTTGAAAGCACACCGTATATTGTTTATTCAGGGCATGGGGCAGGCACATCAAAGGTTAAAGTGGATTGGGCAGAGAAAATACACGATACCGCTGCGGCTGATTTGCCAGCAGGCAAGTTGCCAACCGAATTGATTCATGCGCCATTGATGGATACTGATGATAAATTTTATTTTATCGAGGTCAATCCGCGTATTCAGGTTGAACATACCGTGACCGAACTTGTCACCATGCGCAATCTGGTACAGGCGCAGATTCAGATCGCAGAAGGCCATAAGCTTTCCGATCCGGAGATCGGGATCAAGAGTCAGAAAGATATCGAACTGCGTGGAGCCGCGATTCAATGCCGGATTACCACCGAAGATCCGACCAATAACTTTGCACCTGATTTTGGCAAACTCAAAGTTTACCGCAGCGCCGCCGGTCTGGGAGTGCGCTTGGATGCTGGCAGCGCCTACGCTGGTGCCGAGATCACTCCGCACTATGACTCGATGCTGGTTAAGGTTTCGACCTTCGGGCGCAACCTGGCTCAGGCCTCAAGGACTATGGATCGTGCACTGCAGGAATTTCGGATTCGTGGGGTAAAGACCAATATCAGCTTCCTTGAAAAGGTGGTTACCCATCCCGAATTTCTTGACTGCAGTTGTAATACCTCGTTTCTCGATACCCATCCTGAGGTCTTTGAATTGCCGATCAAGAAGGACCGCGCCAATAAGATTCTCTCCTATATCGGCCATACCTCGGTGAATGGTTATCCGGGGATCGCGCCGGAAAAACGTCTTCATTCACGTAACCTGCGCGACCCCGATATCCCACAAATTTCCTACGGGCAAGCATTACCGCGCGGGAGCCGCGATATTCTGCGTGAAAAGGGTCCAGAGGGCCTGGCGAACTGGGCGCGTAAAAACAAGCAACTACTTGTCACTGATACGACCATGCGTGATGCACACCAGTCGTTGATGGCGACCCGCTTCAGGACTGCCGATCTTGATCGCATTGCCGAGGCGACCGCTCATTTAGGTGGTGGGCTCTTCTCCCTTGAGATGTGGGGCGGTGCGACCTTTGACGTAGCGATGCGTTTTCTCAGTGAAGATCCCTGGCAACGCCTTGATCGTCTGCGTGAAAAGATCCCTAATATCTGTTTTCAGATGCTGCTGCGTGGTTCCAACGCGGTCGGTTACACCAATTATCCGGATAATGTCGTGCAGGAATTTGTCAGGCACGCGGCGCAGAGCGGCATCGATATTTTCCGCGTCTTCGATTCGCTGAACTGGACCAAAGGGATGCAGGTCGCCATGGAGGCGGTGCGTAAAGCGGACGCCGTCTGTGAGGCCTCGATCTGCTATACCGGGGACATTCTCGATCCCAAGCGGGATAAATATCCCCTTGAGTATTATGTCAATATGGCGAAGGAACTCGAAAAAATGGGCGCGCATATCCTGGCGATCAAGGATATGGCTGGTCTGCTCAAGCCCTTCGCGGCTGAAAAACTGGTCAAGGCGCTTAAAAATGAGATCGCGATCCCGATCCATCTTCACACCCATGACACTTCTAGCAACGGTGGGGCAATGCTGTTGACTGCGACCCAGGCGGGCTGTGATATCGTCGATGCGGCGCTCTCTTCGGTCTCTGGCCTGACCTCGCAGCCGAACATGAACGCTCTGCTTGCGGCGCTTGAGGGTACGATCTGGGAGCCGCAGCTCGACATGCCGGGCCTGCAGAAACTTGCCAATTATTGGGAAACCTGCCGCACCTATTATGCACCTTTTGAATCGGAACTGCGTAGCGGTACGGCTCAGGTTTACGATCACGAGATTCCCGGTGGTCAGTATTCAAACTACAAGCCGCAGGTCGAAGGTCTGGGCTTGGGGCATCGCTGGGAAGAGTGCAAGCAGATGTACCGCAAGGTCAATGACATGTTCGGCGACCTGATCAAGGTCACTCCTTCGTCGAAAATCGTCGGTGATATGGCGATGTTTATGATTCAGAA
>JAKIUS010000015.1 GCA_021647445.1 Geopsychrobacter sp.
TTGGTATATTTAAAGTCAGCAAAAAGGCGGTCCAGTAATTCTTTATCGATGGCCATGTTAGCTCCTTAGAAGGTCGGGGCACGATGTACCCCAGGATGGCCATTTACACAATCTTTTTTACACCCTCCTTTGTCCCCAGCGGTACTTTCGTTGTTCCCCCGCAACCGCAACTGGACGTCAACAGCAAACCTTGTTGCAATGGTCGATCTCGAACTCCAGTGTCGAGTGAATAATGGAAAACCGTTTCTTAAGCTCTGCTTTCAACGCTATCTTGATCTGCTCTGATTCAATAAAATTGGCAATGACCACATGGGCCTCTAGGGCATTTTTATGTTCATCGAGTTGCCAGATATGGAGATGATGAATATTTGAAACCCCTTCGACAGACTCCATGACATTGACCACTTCATTAATGGAGATACCTTCCGGCGTACCTTCCATGAGGATATGGATAGTTTTGGGTAGCAGTGTAGCCGCTTGATAGAGCACATAACCGGCGATGAGTAGGGTCAGCAGCGTATCGCTCAAGTACCAGTCATAAAGCAGAATCAATGTTCCGGCGACGATGACCCCCACCGAGGCCAGAGCATCTGAGACATTGTGCAGAAAGGCGGCCCGGATATTCATACTGTGTTTTGACATGGTATAGGTCAGTATTGCTGTGGCGATATCAATCACCAGAGCGACACCTGCGACAATGATAACCATCCAGCCTTCAATGACCTGTGGTTCAAATACGCGCCATATCGCCTCATAGATCAGATATAGCCCCACCAACACCAACGTGACGAGATTGATCAGCGCGGCAATCACCTCAGCCCGTTTATAGCCAAAAGTTTTGAAGTGGTCGGGGGGTTGTCTGCCGATCCTGCGTGCCACCAATGCAATTAGCAATGAGGCAGCATCACTAAAATTATGCAAGGCATCGGCAATCAAGGCAAGACTGCCGGAGATGATGCCGCCAACCACCTGCGCCAGTGTCAACAGCATATTGATAACGATGGCGACAACCAGCCGCCGATCGTCCAGCCTCTCTACGTCATGATGATGACATTTTGGCTGGATTGAATGTTTTTCCATGCTCACCTTTGGAGGAGATGTATGGCAACTCCTCTCACTCAGGTACTCACTGTGAGGTCATAAGGTCGCAAATCACTTCTAACTGCCCGAGTGGATTTGCGGCGTTATGCCTTTTATTGCCCCACTGTTTTGATATGGGTACGTTGTTTACAAATCCGCTTTCCCTAAAAATGCATGTAATCCCGCATCTTTTTTAAATAGTTTCTGCCCACGACTGGCGGCCCGACTGACGGCAGAGGTTGAGTAGCCCAGACGCGCGGCTATGCTGACCCCAGAAAAGTGATAATGACGAATTGCCAGATAGCAGATTACCGCCTTGGCACGAACAAAGATCGGTTGACGGCAAGGCAGAGACAAATCTGAGTCGGCAATGTTGTAGTAGGTCGTAATCTCGGATACGAGTTGATTTATCGATAGGCCTGCGTCAATTTTGTTTTGTGCTGCAGATAAGACCTGCTCAATAAATTCGCCGCCGCCGAGGATTCGGTCATCATAATCATCATCATCTCCGAGACTAGCGTCGTAAGCCTGGCTTACGATTCTTCCGCCGCGTGAAAGTTTTTGCTTTTTGTCCTGCAGTCCATCTGCGAGAAACTGTCGGTAGTGCAGAACTGCGGTCTTTTTTCGTTTGGAAAACAGCGGGAGGATTTCATCTTCTTTAATAAAATGAAAATCTGGTTTTCCTATGAATTGGCGATGTCCGCACCAGCGATAATTGTCCAGATCTTCAAGCCGATCGACAATTTTAGCGCGTACAGGGTTTAAGTGGATGTAGCGAACCAGTTCGAGCAGGTAGGTTTCATCGTCACAGACGATCGATTTATAGCGATTCTGGAAAAGATGGCCGCTTCTTTTGTGACGCAGATTAAATGTGACGGCATAGCCGGAGAGTAACCTGCGCATAAAATGGGAGAGAGAAGATTCCGTCGGTGATAGCAGCAGGTGAACATGGTTGTCGAGCAGCGCCCAGGCAAAGCCGTTTTTGTTTCAGACAGCAATAAACCCAACGCCGGATAAAGTCCTCGCGATCTTCATCGTTGAGAAAGATATCGGCGCGCGCAACACCTCTGACGATGACGTGTTGTAGAAGGCCGGGGATGTCTATGCGAGCTTGGCGTGGCATGAGAGGAGGATAGCAGGGTTTGTGGATTTGTCAACTACGTCCCCTCGTCCGTCCGAAAGAAAGCGGCCAGATTCTTGACCGCACTGACGTAACAGTGTTGGGTTCGTTCTGCATAGCCATGGAGTTGAAGATCCTGAATCATTCTGCGTCTGAGTTCCGTCATGACATCCTCCGTACGAAAAGGGTTATGTCAAAACGGTATCAACTCACAGAACTGAATGGGAAAAGGTAGCAAGAATGCTGCCTTTTTGAAGCTACCGCGAAGCGGTTTAGGTCAACAGGGTTTGTGGATTTATCAACTACGTTGGTTTACTTGTTCTGCCTTGTTCTACCGTCTCCTTGTTCTACATATCCTTATTTGTTATGCGCTATTGGTAGGAGACGATAGATATAAGCGTCCTCGATTACATTGCCATTAATTACATTCTGCTTGAAGCGAATGCCACTGATCTCTGGACCAGTGTTTATGGCTAAGCGAAGAAGCGAAACAATGGGTGAGTCTGGTTTTGCAAGAGTAACGTCATCAAGGTTTAAACTTGAGCAGTCTGGTGTTTTTTTTATGATATTTTGAATTTTTTTGTAAATGTCTCTTGGGCCGATTTGACCTACTTTCATTTCTGCGATAATAAGTTTCCAGGTTTCAATATCGCTGAAGTAAAACCAAAAGGCCGCATTCGGACTTAGCTCTTTTTGGTCTAACTCACGAACCAGTGCTCGGCCAGCTTGTATCATGCCGTCTGTTAAGCTTGAATTTACCATTTCTTTTTAATCCAAGGGAGAATGCCATTTGTTCTTGTCGTGCAGGCTGAATAAATGTCTCTTGCTTGCGCTTCTGTTATTCCAAGCTCATACCTTTTAGCTTCAGACCAATCTTTTACCACAGCCCAGTTTATTGCAAGGGCTGAATTAGCGTTTTTGTCTCTTTCAAACTCGGGTGAAAGTCCAGCTACCCTCATAAGTTTTTCGAGATCGTGAGTAAAGGCTTCATTGGCTAATTTCTTATTTGGGAAGTCATATAGCTTCACCTGCTTAGCCACGCATGCCTTTAGAGCACATTCTATCGCATACCCGATTAGATAATAGGCTCCAGAGAAATGCCCCGCACCGAGTAGCGCATGAGCCTCTTTAACTCTCGTTTTTGCTATTTCTTGGAAATCAGATCTCTTCATTTCGCTTTATCATATTTTCGTTTTTGACGCATACCATTTACTATCTGGACTCTAGGATATCGAATATCATGGGTTCGGTAATTCCAGAATAGGGTGGATTCTATCCATTCTGAATAGCGTGGTCACAGTCCCTTGGGATTCACAAAAAAAGACCAGATTGCGGATGCTATCTGGTCTTTTGGTTTTTTATATTGTTTCCCCCGCAAAATATAGATGTGCGCGCATTAAAGCATTTCAAATACTGTTCGTCAAATCTGCGTGTTTACGCTGCGCTTAAAAGCGCACCAGCGCACCGACAAAGGGGCCGCTGAAATCGACGTCGACGTATACGTCTGTTTCGTCAATTTTCAGATTAAATGTTCGGTAACCGGCATACACGCCGACCAGAGGAAGAGGTGAAAATTCTACTTGTGCCTCGGCATCCAGGAAACTATTCCCATTGTATTCGACATAACCAACGCGGCCGACAATCGCCAGGTAATCGGCAAGACCGATGCGGGTGCGGGCTCCGATAGTGGGGATGGGTAGGGTGGCGCTGTCATGTTCGTTGATTCCGGCGGCGACATCGACAAAATCGATCTGGGCGTCAATGACCTTGACCGCGATTTCCGGTCCTAACTGAAAACGGATCGGAGTGTCATCCATGTTGATCAGGTTGAAGGTGTAGCCAATATCGTAAAGGTTCAGTTTCACTTTTGACGTAACCGTATCGGTGGCGGAGAAGGCCTGGCCGTTGTAGTTACCGCTGATGGTCATCTGTCCGCTGCCGGCAAAATCAATCGGCAGGTAGCCGAGGGACAGGCGGGAGCGGCCGAACTGGAAGGCAACCTCTGCGGTCAGACCTTCACTGTCGGCGAGGTTAACATCCTTTTCAATGTCGATACGGGCACCAACGCCATTTTTATTGCCCGCTAAGGTGCCGCTTGGAGCCAGGCTTTGATAACCGAGCTTTAAAGAGACAACTTCATCTGCCAGGGCGGGCATGGTGATAAAAAAAAGTAAGGTGCAGAGAATCAGCGAACGATATGGGAACATGAAGAGCCTCCTTGAGAAAATGGGTAAATTTAAGTTTTGAGCAAAGAGTTTAACATTGAATTTAATCTCTGTTGGTTAAATGTCTTGTAGATCTTTTAAGGTCAGGATTGATTCAATATCAGATCGTGTCGATTTGTTGATGATCACCGCACTGCCGATCAGTTCTGCCCTGGCCTGGTTGATGATCTCCAAGATAGCTTTATGGGTGGCCCCTTTGGCGAAGAAATCGTCGATGAAGAGCATGCGTTCGCCGGGGTGTAAAACCTCTTTTGCGACGTGGAGTGTCGTGGTTTCTTGTTTGGTGAAGCTGTAGCTGTCGGCGGTGTAGACATCGCCCATGGTTGAAGGAGCCTTCTTCTTGGCAAAAACATAAGGCACGCCAAGCATACCAGCGACAGGTTGAGCGAGAATAATACCGCTGGTTTCGGCGGTGATGATCTTCTCGATACGTTGGTCGAGGAAGCGGGTCGCTATATCGGCGGCCAGCAGATCAATCAGTTGTGGATCGACCATGTGGTTCAGAAATCGGTCAACCTTGATAATGTCTCCATTGACCTGGCCGTCGCGCTTAATCCGTTCGAGCAGGGTCTGGGCGGCGTGGTTCATTTGCGATCCTCGCGATCTTAGGGTTGACCAAGGTTGCCGGGTTGCTGGCTGGCCCCTTTTTGCAGGCGCAGGGTTGAGATCACCAGCACGATGATGGTGAACACATAGGGGAGCATCTGCAGAATGTGGGCGCTGACACTGGTGCCCATCGCCTGAAAACGTAACTGCATGGCGGTGATACCGCCGAACAGATAGGCCCCGAACAGGGCGCGGAAGCTTGACCAACTGGCAAAGATGACCAGCGCGACGGCGATCCAACCGCGACCGGCGGACATATTTTCGATCCACATCGGGGTGGAAGCTAGGCTTAAGTAGGCTCCGCCGATGCCGACAAAGCCGCTGCCGCAGGCGACCGCCAGAAAGCGGTAACGGTTGACCTGGATGCCGCAGGCGTCGGCGGCGGCGGGGTTTTCGCCGATGGTGCGCAGCTCCAGGCCCCAGCGGGTGCGGTAAAAGAAGAACCAGATCTTGAAAACGAGTAGAAAACTGAAATAGATCAGCCAGTCCTGCTGAAAGAAGGCCTTACCGACCAGCGGCAGTTGTGAAAGCAGCGGAACGGCGTGGCGTTCAAAGCCGTCGATGGTCTGGCCGACCACTCCGCGTCCAAACAGGGCGGTGACGCCGATGCCGAACATGGTCAGGGCGAGGCCGCTGACGATCTGGTTGCCGCGCAGTTGGACGCAGATAAAGGCGTGGATGCAGCCTGCGGCGAAGGCGGCGGCAAAGGCGGCGAATACGCCGAGCAGCAGGCTGCCGCTGGCTAAGGTCGCGGCGAAGCCGCTTAAGGCCCCGATGAGCATCAACCCTTCGATCCCCAGATTGATGATACCGGCGCGCTCGTTGATGATGGCCCCTAAGGTTGCAAACAGAATCGGGGTGCCGGCGCGTACTGTGGCATCGAGCAGAATTTCAACCATCGGTCTCCTCCGTAATGCGGCGTAAGCGGAAATTGATGAAGAAATCGCTGGCCAGCAGGAAAAACAGGATTAAGCCCTGAAAGGCGTAGGCGAAAGCGACCGGCAGCTGCCAAGAGAGTTGCAGGCTGTCGCCACCGACCAACAGTACCCCAAGCAGAAATGAGACGATCACCACGCCGAGTGCCGAGCGGCGTGCCAGCCAGGCGATGATGATGGCGGTGTAGCCGTAGCCCGGCGCGAGACCGTGTTGCAGGCGATGCTGCAGGCCAGCAACCTCGCTGAATCCGGCGATGCCGGCGATGGCGCCACTTAGGGTCAGTACCAGAAAGATCGCCAGGCCGGTCTTCATTCCGGCATAACGGGCGGCGGCCGGGTTGCTGCCGATGGCTTTGACCTGAAAACCCCAGATGGTGCGTTCCATCAGCAGGTAGATCGCCAGCGCGCAGAACAGGGCGAGAAAGAATCCGCTGTGCAGGCGGCTGTCAAAGTATTCGCTGAAACGGGCGGCCTGGCTGAACTGGGCGGTGATGGGAAAGTTGAAGCCGTCGGGATTTTTCCAGGGGCCGAAGATCAGATAATCGGTCAGCAGGATGGCGATGTAGTTCATCAGCAGGGTGACGATAACCTCGTTGACTTGCCAGCGGGCGCGCAGCAGTCCGGCGACCGAGGCCCAGAGCCCACCGGCGATAAAGGCTGCGACAAACATCGCCGGGAGCGTCAGCGACCCCTGCACTCCCGAAAAGAGTGCGACCCAGGTGGCGGCGCAGGCGCCCATATAGAGTTGGCCCTCGGCACCGATATTCCAGATCTGCATGCGAAAGGCGACCGAAACCGCCAGGCCGGTGATAATGAGCGGCGTAGTCTTGACCAGGGTCTCAGAAATTCCGTAGCTCGAGCCGAGGGCTTCACGCAGGATCTCAAGGTAGGCGGCCGCCGGGTCGACCCCGGCCGCCAGCAGCAGAAATCCGGCGACAAACAAGGCGATGAGAATCGAGGCGATGATCGCCAGAATTCGGAACAGTGGACCGCCCTGTTCCCGTTTCTCCACGCGAAATTGCAGGTTCATGCGGGCACCTCACCGCTCATCATCAGACCGATCTGTTCGCGACTGGCGTTGGTGGGGTCAACGTAACCGATGAGGCGGCCACGAAAGATCACCGCGATGCGGTCGCAGATTTTATAGAGTTCATCGAGGTCTTCAGAGATCATAATCGTGCTCATTCCTCGACTCGCGCCGTCGGCGATCACCTTGTGAACGTATTCGGCCGAACCTATATCTAAGCCACGGGTCGGGTAGAGAGCGACCAGTACCGCCGGTTGTTCAGAGAGTTCGCGGGCGATGATGACCTTTTGGATATTGCCACCGGAGAGCAGACGCACCGGGCTGCCCTGGGGGCCGGCCTTGATGGCAAATTGATCGATCTTTTCGGCGGCGTTTTTACGGATGGCGCTGCGGTTCTGGAAGATGCCGTGGCGAAAACGTTTGGTGCGGAAGTTCTTGAGAATCAGGTTTTCATCGAGGGTTAAGTCGGGTACGATGCCGATCGCCTTGCGGTCTTCAGGGATGTGGGCGATACCGGCGATATAGCTGTTGCGTGCGCAACTGCGGGTGATGTCTACGCCCGCAGCGAGTACCCGGCCACTGTCGACCCGCACCAGGCCGGTCAAAGCTTCGGCGAGGGCCTTCTGGCCATTGCCGGCGATGCCGGCGATGCCGAGAATTTCGCCTTTTTTAAGCTGCAGGCTGAAGTTGTCAAGATCGGCCAGTCCACGGTCATTGCGCACCGCCAGGTTTTCGATCTCAAGTACAATTTCATCACTGAAGGGGAGTGATTTTTGCCATTCAGGAATGCGGTCGCTGCCGATCATCAGTGTGGCCAGTTTGTGTTGGTCAAAATCGCCCTGTTCAAGGGTGGTGATACTGCACCCTTTCTTGAGAATCGTTACGCGGTCAGAAATCTCCATCACTTCGCGCATCTTGTGTGAAATAAAGATGATACTTTTGCCTTGTTGCTTAAGCCGCTGCAGTACGCTGAACAGTTTATCTGTCTCCTGCGGGGTGAGAACGGCGGTCGGTTCATCGAGGATCAACAGGCGGCAATCGCGCATCAGCAGTTTGATCAGCTCGATCCACTGTTGGGCACCGATGGAGAGTTTCCACACTGGGGTATCCAGTTCGAGATCCAGCGAAAATTCTTCGATGGTCTGCTGAATGCGGGTACGTAATTGCTGCCGTGGGAAGAGCAGCGGTATCCCCTGTAGGGCGATAAGGATATTTTCGAAGACACTGTGCGCCGCGACCAGCATGAAATGCTGATGAACCATGCCGATGCCGAGCGCCAGGGAGTCGCGCGGTGAACTGAAGTGTACCGCTTGCCCTTCAAACTGAAGGCTGCCGCAGTCTGGAGCATAAAACCCGGTCAGCACGTTCATCAGAGTGCTTTTGCCTGCGCCATTTTCTCCGAGTAGGGTGTGTATTTCACCCGCACTGATTGAAAAGGAGACGTCATCGAGCGCGACCACGCCGGGAAAAGTTTTGCGGATATGGGTCAGTTGTAAAAGGTCAGGCATGGTATCCAGTTATCGCAAAGAGGAGATTGGTGCAGTCAGGCTGAACTGGAAGAATGTGCCTGAGTTGCAGATTTGCATTAAAAAGGCAGGCTGCTCTAGCAGCCTGCCTTGCGTTTCGTCGGTCTTTTTTATTTGGGGATCGTTCCCTGTACGCCCTCGACAAACCAGTTCATGCCGAGCAGGGCACCATCGTTCAACGCTGCCCCGGCGCCGATAATTTCCCGACCGGTCTGATCCTTGAGAGGACCAGCGAAGGGGATCAGGGTTCCGTCTATGATCGCCTGCTGCTTTTCAGCGACTAGGGCCTTGACCTCGGCGGGGACCTTATCGCTCAACGGTGCCAGACGCACCAAGTCTTGCTTCATCCCCCACCAGATCTGCTGACTCTTCCAGGTGCCATTTTTTACTTCTTCGGCGGTCTTGGTGTAGACAGAGGCCCAGTTCCAGACCGGTGCGGTCAAGAAGGCGTTGGGTGCAAACTTACGTGTATCGCTGTTGTAGCCGATTACATAGGCTCCACGGGCTTCAGCCGCTTGCAGGGTTGCCGGGGCATCCTGGTGCATGGTGAGGATATCCGCGCCAACATCGAGCAGGCTGTCGGCAGCATCGCGCTCGACGCCGGGATCGAACCAGGTTTGGGTCCAGACCACCTTGACTTTGGCCTTGGGATTCACGCTGCGTACCCCGAGGGTAAAGGCGTTGATACCACGGATCACTTCGGGAATCGGGAAGGCCGCGACGTAGCCGATGATGTCAGTTTTGGTCATTTTACCGGCGATCAGGCCCGATAAATAGCGTGGCTCATACATGCGCCCGAAGTAGGTGCCGACGTTGTCAGCGGTTTTATAGCCTGAGCAGTGCATGAAGACGACATCTTTATACTTGGCGGCGACATCGAGGGTCGCATCCATAAAGCCGAAGCTGGTGGTGAAGATCAGGTTGTGCCCTTTTTTGACTAATCCGGTGATGACACGGGTCGCCTCGGCACCCTCAGGGACCGATTCTATGAAGGTCGAAGGGAGCACGTAGTCGGCTTTTTCCATGGCGATGCGGCCTTGATCGTGCGCCCAGGTCCAGCCAGCATCACCGACCGGGCCAACATAAATGAAACCGGCCTTGATCTGTTTCTCAACGGCGGCTTTAGCGGGTGTTGGTGCAACGGTGGTTGTCGGTTTCTGATCGTTAGAGGTGCAGGCGGTGAGCAGGATCGCGGCCGCCAGCAGGGCGAGGAATTTTTTCATCGGGTTCACCTTTCGTTTGGTGAGATGGAATTACAGTACAAAGTCTCTTTTTTTAGAGTAGATGCCTGTGGCTGTCAAGCCGCTCAGGGTTGCTCCAGCTTACTGGTGATATTGTTTCTGAGCAAGCTGGCGTCCCACCATTCAAGCGGTTGGACCGGGACCCCGGAGACAAAGACGCCGAAATGGAGGTGGTCGCCGCCAGCCATGCCGGTCGAACCGGTTCGGCCCAGGGGTTGTCTCCGCGCAATCTGGTCACCGACAGCAACATCAATTTGACTCATGTGGGCGTAGATGGTTTGCAGCCCGAGTCCATGGTCGATAACTACGCACTGCCCGTAGATGCCGAGATAATCGGCAAAAATTACTTCGCCAGCGTTAGCAGCGATCACCTTGGCGCGTGCGACTGAGGCCAGATCGAAACCGAGATGAGTGGCGTGATCGACCTTTTTGCCCTTGTAGAGGTAATCCCGTTGATCCGCAAATACCGCCAGGGTTGTTGCCCCGGGTTGGCGGCTGAAGGCCCCTTGCCAGAGAGGGATCGTGGCGGTGTCTTGAGCAAGTTCGATCATCTTCTGCCGATTGTCAGCGCGGACATCGCGGTTGACCTTGAGGAAGATATCGAGTGGATCGCTTAAGCCGGGGGCCAGCAGTTCGAATTCTGGAGCTTTACGTTGCAGAAAGCTATCGGGCAGATTGATCTGTCGATGGCGAAATTTACGCTCAATAGTATGGTAGTAAATACCGGCCTGGCGTTCATTTCCCGCCAGATCGCGGGCCATGATGCGCGGGACAAATTCGCGTTCAGGAAAATCCCAGGGCCAGCAGCCGAGCACCACGAAGTCGCCCGTATCCTGTTTGAAACCGGGGAAGAAATGGTCACCGACCACCAGTCCCGAGGTTTCAACCTCTTCGTTCAAACGATAGCGCACCAGTCCCGAGCCGCCATGGCGAAAATTATGTGTGCGGCTCAAAATAGAAATAATCGGCGGGCGACTGTCATAGATGAGGTTGAAACTTACCTTGGCGCTGTTCCCTTTGCCCAGGTGATAGATCGATCGGTCACCACTGGTGATTTCGATGGTCAGGGGGCCATCTTTTAGTTTTTTGTTGTCGAGTTGCAGGTTGAGTTCAACGCGCGGAGTCTGATCCGGGAACTCCTGACTCAGCAGTTGAAGACGCTTATCGCCTTGAACCGCTTCGACGAGCACATTACGTAATCCGGTGCTTTCATCGTTTAGATTGAGGACCAGTGGAGTTTTGTTTGAAATCGAACCCTGGTTCGGGGTTAATTGCACGACCGGAGGAGTGGTATCTCCAAAATAGGTAAATGCGGCCGCAATCAAACCAAGAATAATCAGCAAAAATAAGAGTTTTTTTAAGGATTTCAAGACGACCTCTGATGACGTAAAGAGCGAATAAATGAACTTTTTGCAAAAACACAGGCCGGAGATAGGTAGATCTCCGGCCTGTCTGGACTTTGTGGATTCTCGCGGTTCAGCCAACTTTTGTCAAGGGCTCTCTCGCGCGTGAAATCAGCCGTGAATCGCCTCTTTAGTGACGGCCAGCGCTGCTTCGCGTAAGGCTTCGGCAAGGGTCGGGTGCGCGTGGCAGGTGACCGCCATATCGTGCACGCTGCCGCCAAAATTGATGAACCATTCGCGAAATTCCGGATCCATATCCGGCAC
>JAKIUS010000511.1 GCA_021647445.1 Geopsychrobacter sp.
TGATGCATATCATTCGGAACTCTCTGGATCACGGCATCGAAGCTGCAGAGCAGCGACTGGCTCTTGGTAAGCCGGAGAGTGGAACAATTTCTCTGGTGGCGGCGCAGAAGGGTAACCACGTTGTTATCGAGGTTCATGATGATGGCCGGGGGATTGATCCTGAGATATTGCGTGCTCAGGCGATCGATAAGGGGTTAGTTTCCGCTGATGCCGATTTGACCAAGGCGGACTTGTTTGGTCTGCTGTTTCATGCCGGTTTTTCGACCCGTGATGAGGTCAGTGAGTTCTCCGGTCGTGGGGTCGGGATGGATGTGGTCAAAAGCAATATTGCTGCTCTGTCTGGAATGGTTGATATTTCCAGCAAGGTTGGTAAGGGGACAGTGATGAGCCTGACCCTGCCGATTACTTTGGCAATAATCAAAGCTTTGGTGGTGCGGGTAAAGGGAACAGATTATGCGCTTCCGCTGAATTCAGTGCTGGAAACCCTAATGCTGGAGCCGGGGGTACTGCAGACGATAGAGGGTCGCGAGGTTATGGAGCTGCGCCAGCAGACTTTGTCGCTGCTGCGGATTGACGAACTGTTCCGCCTCAAGGGTAATTCGCCTGCAGGGAATAAATTTGTCGTCGTAGTCGGTTTCGCTGACAAGCGGATGGGGATTGTTGTCGACGAATTACGTGGTCAGCAGGATGTCGTCATTAAGTCTCTCGGCAAAGCGCTGAGTTTTGTTAAGGGGATTGCCGGTGCGGCTGACCTTGGCAACCAGAAAACGGTTCTGGTGCTTGATGTTGGCAGCCTGATTGCCGATTCGCTGCGGGGAGACAACGGCCTGCATGTATAAAAAATTCTTCAATTTAAAAGAACGTCCCTTCAGTAAAACGCCAGATCCGGTCTACCTGTATCCATCGCGTACGCATCGTGAGGCCCTTGCACGTCTGCTCCATGCCGTTGAAGAACGCGAGATGATTTTACTGACCGGCGATATCGGTTGTGGGAAAACCACCCTTTCACGAGCCTTGATCGATGAACTCGGCGAGACTGCCAGGGTCGCTCTTTTGACCAACCCGCGGCTCTCACCGCTCGAATTCCTCTACTGTCTGGCGTCAGGTTTTGGGGTGGCATCGCCAGCTGAAAGTCGCATCGGACTGCTTGAACAGATCGAAGAGGTGCTCTTTACATTGTTTCGTCAGGGCCGTTTACCTGTGGTTATCATTGATGAAGCTCACTTGATACCACATCGTGATACTTTTGAAGAAATCCGGCTTTTGACCAACTTTCAGCTTGATGACGGTAACCTTTTGTCGATTATCTTCCTGGGCCAACCGGAGTTGCGTCAACGCTTGGCCCACCCAGCATATGAACCTCTGCGACAGCGGATCGGCTTGCAGTTTAATATTGGTCCACTCTCTCGCGCCGAAACCGCCGCCTATTTGCAACACCGCATCCATTGCGCGGGCGGTAGCGAGGATATCTTTCAGTCGGAAGCGATTGATGCCCTGTATCAGTTTTCCGCTGGTGTGCCGCGTCGAATTAATCAGGCCGCTTCTTTGGCACTGCTGGAGGCCTATGGTCGCGAACAAAAACGGATAGATAGCAGAATTGTTGCCGAAGTTGTTGCTGAATTGTCGGGCCTATAAGAGTTTTTTAGGCTGAAGATAAGTTAATCTGCTATACTGCACCGGTTAAATTAAATAATGGTTTTGTCATTGATAATACTGCGGGCTTGATGATGGATCTGGCTGACATTAGAAAAAAAGCGCGCGCGCAGAACAATCCGGTGGTCTTGGATTCTCTGCTGCCATCAGAGGTGATAACGGCTGAGGTTCCACATTGTTCGAGTTCGCCGGTTAATGAGATCAGCGACCATTGTTTTTGGGATGAGATCGGGACTGAGCAGTTTGCTACCGAAGAAGAGTATTCTCAGGGGTTGACAGGGGCCGGGGATGAATCTGACGTTGCTCAGGTTCAGTGGTTGAGTTTTTATCTCGGCAAGGAAGAGTATGCCCTCGATATCCAAGAGGTTTCAGAGCTGATTAAACCCCGGGTTTTAACCGAGTTGCCGCAGGTTCCCAGTTATCTTTGTGGCATTATTACCCTGCGTGGTGAAGTCATTCCGGTGATTGATCTGAAGATTCGTTTGGGTCTTGTCTCTATTGAGCCGGTTGACATTGATTTACAGCGGGTTGTTGTTTGTGAAGGCAAGGATCAGCGGGTTGGTCTGTTGGTGGATCAAATTTCACAAGT
>JAKIUS010000512.1 GCA_021647445.1 Geopsychrobacter sp.
TTGATCCCACCGTAATCCTGTCCGCCCGCGCACCGCGCTTTCAGAAAAAACTGCCCCGCCCGCTGGCAATCGACGCCACCAAGGCGCTGATCGATACGGTGGAAATACAGTCGGGCAAGGAATGGGTCGCGGCCCGTGATGTGGCCGTGATCACCCTGCTATACGGCTGTGGCTTGCGGATATCCGAGGCCCTGTCCCTGACCGGCGCCGACGCCCCCCTGCCCGACACCCTCAGGATCACCGGCAAGGGTGGCAAGGTTGCAGGGGAAGGGGGATCGCAACTGGATATACCCGACGGCGCACTGTTCGGACCGACGGTGATCAAGCTAACGCAGGTCGCTGAAGTGGAACTGCCGCACCCCATACCGCCCGAGGCAATTTTTATCGGCGCGGTCGACCTCGATAACGGTGGCTTCCCGTTTCAGAAAGAGGTCAAACTCTCGATCCCCGCCCCCGCCGGTCTGCCCACAGATGCGCAGTTCTTCGTCGCCCAACCGAAGATTCATGTCAACGCTGACGGCAGCGAAGAAGAGGTCTATGTCATCATCGATTCCGCCAAACGGGTTGACGGCCGCATCACCACCGCCAGTCCACCCTTCGCCGGGATTCACGGGTTTGGTATCTTCACCTTCCTGATGGCGCAACCGTCCATCGGCCCGGTGACCATCTCTGGAAGGCTAGGGGACAATATAGAATGTCCCCTAATTTATCTGAAGGGCAAAATCGAATTTTTCAGGGACGACTAGCGACGACCACCGCCTTCTGGCACATTGTCAGGAACAGCGACCAACTGACCAGCATGCTCCTGGCAAGTTGCCGCGAGTGTTTCGCCTCTGCGCCCGGTAAATTCGACACTGTCACCGGCCTGCTTGTCTTCACACGCCTTGATCGCCTCGGGGGGGGCTCCCTGGGAACGACGACCTTGATTGTTATTGCTGCCGGCCCAGCCGATCATCGGCATCAGGCTTATCAGGGTCGCAACTAAAACCACTTTGATCCATCCTTGTCTGTTCATCTTGAAACTCCTTTCGGTCGGTTGACCTGTTTCTGCATTGTCGATTTGAGAGCAACAATAGCGCTGAAATAAGGAGCGAATAGGGAAGAAATGTGGAAAGAGCCGATGGATGGGAAAATCTGTAGGTGTTGGATTTGCCGAGTGATGGCTTAACTGGGAAGACCCTGAATCCGTGTGCCCGAGATAGCAAATGTGAGCAAGTCGCTGTTCCAGTTTAACTTTGGGAGAAGATACCTCTGCAATGCAGTGATTTGCTCCATTCTAGTCAAGGGCTCACGGATTCAGGTCGGGAGAAGCCGCCTGTAAAATAAGGCCGTCAGGTTGTTAGGAAGAATACGTCATAAGAAGAAAGAGATTTATCTTCTCACGAGGTTATCTCAAACGAAGAGTATTCCTCGTCGCTATCATTTTGGCTCTGTAAAAGCTCGATCAATTGACTGATTGTGTCCTCCTCCGTGTTCTGCGCATAGGCTGCCAGAGCCTGCTCTGGAGGAGGAGGCATCATACTGGATTCACCATTTTCATTATTTAGTATCCCAGGAGGGGGGAATCCGTTGCTGGACATCAATCCCTGCAACTCCTCTCCACTTAGGGACCCATCCTGATCGGCATCAAAACTACCAAGAGCTTCATCCAAGTCGATACTGTTTCCGGTAATCTCCTCGATTCCCGCTACCAGAGTTTCAAGCTCGGTTGAGGAAACCAGCCCATCGCTGTCTGAGTCCGCCACCTGAAAGACATCCCTGTCCGGGGGCGGAGGTTGTCGCTGCATTGCAGCGCTACGCATCATCGACATGGTGCTGTTCATACTGCTTATGCTGTTGATCATGTTGACCTCCATGAATAGTGTCTCTAACTGACTCTTAAAAGAAGACGGCCTTCCCGTGTTTTTCGTATCGACCAGTTTTGATAGGGCATTTATGGCGGCGCTGTCACCTGGTTGTAACAGTTTGTATCAACAGATCGTCTGACCTGCCGGAAACCGGCTGATCAGACAGTCAGGACTAACCACCCACGAACATATAGCCGACACCGCGGACAGTCTTCAGATAGCGGGGCAACGATGGATCATCGCCGATTTTCTGCCGAATGCGTGAAATATAGAGATCGATATTGCGGTCATATCCGTTGTAGGCCGCGTTATAGAGGTCCAGGTGAATATCGTCGCGACTGACGACGCAGCCCGCTTTTTGGGCCAGGGACCAGAACAGTTGGAATTCGATGG
>JAKIUS010000513.1 GCA_021647445.1 Geopsychrobacter sp.
GGAACCACCCGGGTCGGGGGGACCCGGCGGCAGGTGGGGATCGAATTTGATCCGCTGCTGTTAGCGGCGCGGAACCTCACCCCTGGCCAGTTGATTCCCGCTTTGCAGCAGGCCAACAGCCAGAAATATACCGGCTCCCTTGAAGCGCTTAATCAACAGTTGCTGGTACAGACGGGCCAGTTTCTGCAGACGGCCGCCGAGATTGGCCGCATCGTGGTCGGTGTCTATGGTGGGCATCCGGTCTACTTAAGCGATGTTGCGCAGATTATTGATGGTCCGCAACAGCCAGACAACTATGTGCTCTACGGTAAGGCTGGGCAGGCTGAGGAAGCGGCTGTCACCCTGTCGGTCGCCAAGCGGCCCGGAGCCAACGCCATCGACGTGGTTCACGCGGTCGAGGCTAAACTCAAAACCTTGCAGGGGAGCCTGATTCCGGCGGATATCAAGGTCAGTATCACCCGCAACTATGGTGAAACCGCTGCCGAAAAATCGAATGAACTGCTGCTGCACATGGGGATTGCGGTTTTTGGCGTGGCGTTGTTGATCCTGTTTTTTCTCGGTTTTCGCGAATCGCTGGTGGTCATGTTGGCGATCCCTTCGACCTTGGCGTTGACCCTGCTGGTCTTCTATCTTTACGGCTATACCCTCAATCGTATCACTCTGTTTGCCCTGATCTTTTCTATCGGGATACTGGTCGATGATGCCATCGTGGTGGTTGAGAATATTGTGCGGCACATGCGCCTGCCCGGTGCGCGCAGCAAATCGCTGGTCAGTATCGCGATCGAAGCGGTGGCTGAAGTCGGCAATCCCACCATTTTAGCGACTTGGGCGGTGATTGCGGCGATTCTGCCCATGGCCTTTGTCGGCGGTTTGATGGGGCCCTACATGCGTCCGATTCCCATTGGGGCATCGGCGGCGATGATCTTTTCTTTGCTGATCGCCTTCAGCATTACCCCTTGGGCGGCGGTTCATTTGCTGCGCCGACCCAAAAGTGGCCAGGGTGAGGAGGCGGATCAGGAGGTTGATGAGGATCATGCGCCGGACGATTTTTTCACCCGTCTTTATCATCGAATCATGGAGCCACTGCTGGCCAGCGCCCTGGCACGCAGTTGCTTTTTTGCCGGGATTATCCTGTTGTTACTGGCGAGTTGCTCGATGGTTTATCTGGGCATGGTCAAGGTCAAGATGTTGCCCTTCGACAACAAGAGCGAGTTTCAGGTCATTCTCAATATGCCCGAAGGTTCGACCCTTGAGCAGACCAGTCAGGTCGCGCTGGAGATGGCCGAGGTGGTGCGCAATGACCCTGCGACCGTCGATTACCAGATCTACGCCGGAACCGCTGCGCCCTATAATTTCAACGGTCTGGTACGGCATTATTTTATGCGCAGCGGCCCGACCGTTGCCGATATTCAGGTCAACCTGAAACCTAAGGGGGAGCGTACCCTGAAGAGTCACGGCATCGCGGTGCGTATGCGTCCGGCTATCAGCAAGATCGCCGCAAAATACGGTGCGGCTGTCGCCGTCGCCGAGGTGCCGCCCGGACCGCCGGTGCTCTCGACCCTGGTCGCGGAAATTTACGCTAAAGATGATGCCCAGCGGGTCAAGCTGGCCGAACAGGTACGGCAGATCTTCACCGAAACCGAAGGGGTGGTCGATGTTGACTGGTACCGCGAAGCGACACGTCAGCGACTGGTACTGAAGGTCGATAAGGAGAAGGCCGCCTTGAACGGCATCAGCGAAGGGGAGATCACCCGCACCCTGCAGATGGCGACCAGCGGCATGTCCATCGATCTGTTTCATCAGCCGACCGACAAGGAAGAGATCAATATCGTCTTGCAGCTCCCGGCCCGCCTGCGTGCGCGGGTCGATGGCCTGCTGAATATCTCGCTGCGTTCCACGACCAATCCGCAGGCGCCTCTGGTGCCCTTGCGTGAACTGGTGACGGTCAGCGAGCAAACGGTCGAACAGCCGCTCTACCGCAAAAACCTTAAGCCGGTGATCTACGTTACCGGTGATGTCGCCGGCAGTGTCGAAAGCCCGGTCTACGCGATCTTTGATATGAACAAACGGCTGGCGAAATTGAAAGGCACAGATTTTGGCGGCCACAAAGATGCCATTCAACTCTTCAATCTCCACCAGCCGTTTTCGACCTCCGAACCCTCAATCAAGTGGGACGGTGAGTGGCATATCACCCTTGAGGTCTTCCGTGCTCTGGGCCTCGCCTTTGCCGTAGTGATGAT
>JAKIUS010000514.1 GCA_021647445.1 Geopsychrobacter sp.
CGCCATTGGAAGGGTGTCGGTTGCTAAGGACGGCGACAGTCAAGCCCCATGGATAGGTTTATGCGTCCCTGGAAATGGCGTGCGCGAACTCATCGTGCCCAAGTGGAGCGAAGTGGATAACCAGAAATACAGATTGAACCTTATGACTCGCCCAGCTCTCGCGAGCGTTTCGAGGCGGCACTGACTGCCTCCATCAGCGTGGTGCGCAAACCTTTATTCTCCAGGGTACTGATTCCGGTAATCGCGGTGCCGCCCGGCGAACAGACCCGGTCGCGCAGGATCGCCGGATGTTCACCGGTTTCACGCACCATCAGTGCGGCACCAACCACGGTCTGCACCGCTAGAGCATGCGCGATATCACGGCGTAAGCCTTCGCGTACCCCGCCATCGGCCAGCGCCTCGATAATCGTATAAACGTAGGCCGGGCCGGAACCCGAAAGTCCGGTCACGGCATCCATTTGACGTTCGTCGACCTGCTGGACCTGTCCGACGGTCTCAAACAGGTGCTGCACCAGCATCAGGTCTTCATGATTGGTGTTATGTCCCTGACAGATGGCGGTTGCACCCTCCCCAACCAGCGCAGGGGTATTCGGCATCACCCGCACCACCCTGGCCGCCGTATCGAAGTGTCCTTCAACATGGGCGCAAGAGATGCCAGCAAGAATCGTCACCAACAACGTCTCCTTGCGGTAGGCACTGGCAAAACCACTCAACACCTCATTGGCAATCTGGGGTTTAATCGCCAGCACCACCAGATCACACTGCCGGATAACCTCAAGGTTATCACTGGTGACCGTCACGCCATAGGCCTCGGCCAGATGCTCACGACGGACATCACTCGGTTCAGCAACCAGAATTTTGGCGCTAGGGCAGGTCGCCTCGATCAAGCCCTTGATAATTGCTTCGGCCATATTGCCGCCGCCGACAAAACCAATCTTTCCGATGTTCGTCATAATTACTTGACCTCAACTCTGGGATTAAAGGAATGGTTGTTCGTTGTTCGAGAATCCCCTGCCCTTTCGGGGCGGGAAGACCAGCTCATTCTTTAGCATAATGGCATGAATAAATACACCAATCGGCCCTAAAAGCTGTTAAAATGCCCCCTTTACTTCCATTTTGCACAGCAGGGGATTGACAGCTATGGAGATATGGTACACCGAGAAACACGGTGAGAATGTCGGCATTACCCTCAAGGTTAAAGAGACCCTCTTTTCAGGCAAGAGCGAGTTTCAGCAACTTGATATTCTGGACACATTGGAATACGGACGCATGATGTTGCTCGACGGGCTGGTGATGTGCACCGAACGCGATGAATTCGTCTATCACGACATGATCGTGCATCCGGCGATGTTCGTGCATCCTGATCCCAAACAGGTTTTGGTGATCGGCGGCGGCGATGGCGGCAGTATCCGCGAAATCGTCCGTCACCCCGGTGTCGAACTGGCGACCCTGTGCGAAATTGACGGTCTAGTGGTTGAAAAGTCGGTCGAGCTGCTCCCCTCCCTCGCCAGTGCCATCGATGGCCAGCACCCCAGGGTCAAACTGCATATCGATGATGGTCTGGCCTATATCCGCGCGCATCAGAACCTGTTCGATATTATTCTGGTCGATTCAACCGATCCCATCGGTCCGGCGGTCGGGCTGTTTGAAAAAGACTTTTACCAACTGGTTTCAGGGGCCTTGAAGGATGATGGCATCATGGTTGCGCAGAGTGAGTCGCCCTTTTATCACGCCGAAATCCAAAAAAACATGTTCGACAATCTGCGCAGCGTCTTTCCGATTGTCGAAATGTATCAGGCCTTCATCCCGACCTACCCGAGCGGCCTGTGGAGCTTCGCCTTCGCCAGCAAAAAGTATCATCCCGTACAGGATTTCAACTCAGAACGCGCCGCAAAGCGTAATTTTCACACAAAATATTACAATGAAGAACTGCACTTGGGAGCCTTCATGCTGCCGACCTTCGTTCGCGACAACATTAAATAGGCACGCCGATGAAGATCACCGCCGACAGTCATTGGTCCCCCGAAGATTCACGCAACCTCTACGGCATCAAACGCTGGGGAGCGGGGCGCTTTATCATCAACGAGCAGGGCCAGGTTTGCGTACAGGCAGAGCTTGAAAACAAAGCGGTAGAGGTGCCTCTGCCGGAAATAATTGACGGCATCCGCCAACGCGGCTATCAACTGCCGGTCTTAATCCGTTTTACCGATCTACTTGAATCGAGCCTCAGACAGT
>JAKIUS010000515.1 GCA_021647445.1 Geopsychrobacter sp.
CTCAAGGGGTAAATAATCGCCGCCATCACTGGCGAACACAGGGCCTAACCGCCCGCATGTTTACGAAACCAAAAATCTCAAGCCCCCTGTTTTAGCGACTTTACGGGGTGGCCGGGAATTGCTGGTAAGTCGTTTAGACGAGTTTAGCCTATTGTGAGACGAAGGCAAGGGACACTTTTTCTTTTCAAAACAGCCATGATCAGTATAATCTATGGTTTGATTTTATCAAACTCGCAAAGGAAATGAGGCAGAGGAATGCAGAAACGGATCGCGATTAAACGACTTTTTCAGGAAGAACAGGCCGGTCAAAGCGTACGGGTTGGTGGTTGGGTGCGTTCGGTACGGCGCGGCAAAGAGGTCGCCTTTATCGCTTTGAATGATGGCAGTTGCTTCGCCTCTTTGCAATTAGTGGTTGAGCCCGGGTTGCTTGAATCCTTGCCGGAGGGTTTGGGGACGGGTGCCTGTCTGAGTGTTGTCGGCGATCTAATCCCCTCGCCAGCGGCGGGTCAGCGGTGGGAATTGCAGGTGTCAGGTCTTGAGTTGATCGGTGGCGTTGATGAGAGCTTTCCGTTGCAGAAGAAACGGCACAGTTTCGAGTTTTTACGCAGTATCGCTCACCTGCGGCCGCGCTCCAATAGTTTTGGAGCGGTCTTTCGTCTGCGTAGCGCCCTCACTTTTGCGGTACATCAATATTTTCAGCAGCAGGGTTTTGTCAATGTCCATACGCCGATCATCACCGCAAACGATTGTGAAGGGGCCGGTGAAATGTTTCGGGTGACCACTCTTGATCCACAACAGCCGCCGCAAAAAGCGGGTGTGGTGGATTGGCAACAGGATTTTTTCGGCGTGCGCACCGGTTTGACCGTGAGTGGCCAGTTGCAGGGAGAACTCTTCGCCAGCGCCTTCTCCGCCATCTATACCTTCGGTCCGACCTTTCGCGCCGAAAACTCCAACACCAGCCGGCATGCCGCCGAGTTTTGGATGATCGAACCAGAGATGGCTTTCTGCGATCTGGCGGGAAACTGTGATCTGGCCGAAGACTTCTTACGCTATATCGTTGGTTACGCGCTTAAGAACTGTCGCGAAGATCTGGATTTTTTCGCCCAGCGCATCGAGAAGGGGCTGATCGAAAAGTTACAAACGCTGCACCAGGCTGAGTTTCATCGCATCAGTTATACCGAGGCGATTGAGCGGTTGCTGGCCTCGGGAGAGAAGTTTGAATTTCCTGTCGTATGGGGCTGTGACCTGCAATCGGAGCATGAGCGCTATCTGACCGAAAAAATCTATGATGGGCCGGTCTTTGTCACCGACTATCCGAAGGGGATCAAGGCCTTTTATATGCGTGATAACGACGATGGTAAGACCGTCGCGGCCATGGATCTGCTGGTGCCGCGGGTCGGTGAAATTATCGGCGGCAGTCAGCGTGAGGAGCGCTTAGATCGTCTGCAGGAGAAGATGGCGGCTCAGGGAATCGCTGAGGGCGAGCTCGAATGGTATCTTGACATCCGTCGCTGGGGCAGTTGTCCGCATGCCGGTTTTGGCCTCGGCTTCGAGCGGCTGCTGATGTACCTGACCGGCATGGAGAATATCCGCGATGTCATCCCCTTCCCACGGACGCCTGGTCATGCCGATTTTTAGAGGCCTACTGACTCTCGTCATCTGCCTGCTCTTTGTCCCCTGTGCCTTTGGCGAAGAGGACAACCTGCTTGATCATGTCATTATGGTCGGTGGCGATCATAATTATCCACCTTATGAGTTTATCGATGAAAATGGTCAACCCGCCGGCTTCAACGTCGAGCTGACCCGTGCTATTGCCAATGTTATGGGGATGGACCTCGAGATCCGTCTCGGTCCCTGGGGGGAGATGCGTCAAGGCTTGGCTTCCGGGAAGATCGATATTCTTCAGGGTATGGCCTATTCTCAGGAGCGGACTCATGAGGTCGATTTTTCGACCCCGCATGCCAAGGTGCATCAGTCGATCTGGGTGCGTAAGGGCTCGACGATCACGACCCTTGAGGACCTGGCGCACAAGGATGTGATCGTCATGCGTGGCGCGGTAATGCATGATTTTATCCTGAGTCACCCTGAGCTTAACGCCCGGGTGCATCCGGTTGAAACCCTGGGGAATGCCCTGCAGACCCTTTCCGCCGGAAGCTATGATGCGGCCTTGGTTGCTAAACTGCCCGGCGAATATTTAATCCAAAAGACTGGTTTGGCTAATATTCGTCCCATTG
>JAKIUS010000516.1 GCA_021647445.1 Geopsychrobacter sp.
ACACCGTAGAAATCTTCACCACCAGAGACCAACAGCAGGGCAAGAATCAGGGCCGACAGGACCGTCGCGCCGCCACCACAGAGGGCACCAACCAGAATCTGCCGTTTTCTATGCCGCCCCTTGAAATGATAAAAGACCCAGCCCGCCAGCAACGCGGGAAGTCCCATCATCAGCATATTAGCCCCGATGGCGGTCAATCCGCCAAACTGAAAGAGCAAACACTGCAACACCAACCCCAGCCCAATCGCCAAAAAAGCCGCAGGACCGAGCAGGGCCCCGACCAAACCGGGAATTAACAGGTGGACACTGGTCGGACCGAAAGGCAAATGGATCAGTGACGCAACGAAAAAGGCCGCAGTCATAACCGCCACCTTCGGCAGATCTTCACTGCGCGTACGCCTGACACTCCAGGTACAGATCGCCGCACTGATAACGTATGTTGTAACCGCCACGGATACGGGCAGAACCCCATCGGAAATATGCATAATTAATTTCGCAGCTCAAGGCTAAAGATAAAAAACTGAAGGGTTCTTCCACAAAGATTTTTCACCCCTCCCCCCTCATCTGCTTCCTGGCGCTGATCATCATTCCAACTCCACAGAGTCCAAAAATGATCCCGATTCCACCCAGTAATTGTGGCCAACCGGCCTCCTGTTCCCTGTTACGCTCCAGAGCTAAATCCCGCCGCGCCTGTCGCAGTTGTTGGTGCAACTGTTTATTCTGCGCTTCGAGTTGAGCAATTTTGCTTACCTGATCGGTTGTCGAAGCGGCGGCGCACAGGGGCGCAGCCAGACAGAAAAAGATCAGCAACAAGGGAAGCAAACGGCGAAGATTCATCATTTGCCCGCCTCAATTTCAGACTTCTTGAGCAGAAAGTGATTTCTATGCCCCATGCTGGCGATGACTTCAATACGCAAATCATCCACTTTGGGGATTGCCACCTGATAGAGTCCTTGCTTATCCGTACTCCCGGTGACCAGCAATTGTTCCCACTGTCGTAAATTTCAATCCGGCCCTGCTTCACATACTTGCCATCGGGAAAATAACTCTCGGTATAGATGGTTCCACCCTCGACATAGGCAAACAGATTGACCTTATGCGCCACAGCCGGACTGGCAAACAGCAGACTCAGCAGTAATATTAAAAAGACAAATCGTAAAGCACGCATCAACTTCATCTCCCTTAAAATTATTGCAGATCGGTGGCGCGGACCCAATAGACAGCACCGATCTCAACCGACTTATCGACCCCGTTATGTTGCAATTTCCAACCCGCTTCGCTTAAGGCGGCAAACCCCCACCATCCGGCCTTCGGCATCGCGTAGTGAAACACACCATTGCCATCCGCCTTAACCACCTGGATAACAAAGGGATCACTCGGCGCATGCAATGGTCCGTTCACGGCCGCCTCATTGAGATACTCAACTTCGACTTCGGCAAAAGGAGCGGGCTTCCCTTTGAGCAACACCTGACCAGAAAAAAGGTTGGTCGTCCATAAACCATAAGGCCGGGTTAGGGGGACAATTTCGGTCTCAAGCCCGACCGGTTTATCCCAACCGACCTCCAGGCCGAAAGCGTTCACACAGACCTTGGTATAATGCACAATAAACTTATCTTCAGCCGGCTCCCAATAGGGGGTCGGTTCAACAAAAAAGGTATAATCACCGGGGCGGCGGATCTTGTAATCGGTCTGCCAGAAGCTGAAACTCCGCTCCTGCTCGGCACCCTGGCCTTGACTCCGCTTCAATGTCGCCAGCAGATCGATACTTTTCCCCCTATGGATAACCCCGAACTTCTGCGGCTTCACCATCTCCATATAATGCCCCTCGTGGGGATGGATAAACTTAACCTGCAGATTAAGCGTTCGCGTGTCGCTCTGTGTCAAAATATCATCTGACGGCAGAATCACCCCGAAATGGGCCGACGCCGAACTAGAGAAAAGCAACAGACCCGTGAAGACCAACAACCAACCGTAACGATAAGACATAAAGTAAAACCCTCCCCTTCGCAGTGGCACCAATTTCAAATTCGTGCCACTGATGTTACAAAAAGGGGTTTAACGCGTCAAGCAAAATATCACGATTTCTAATTTCGTGTCACTGAAAATGGCGTGCGCGAACTCATCATGCCCAAGTGGGCGAAGTGGATAACCAGAAGGAACTATTCAAGCTCTTTCTGAGATTGAACAATAGGTTGTGCCTTACGCAGATCAATAGAAAACCAGATGAAG
>JAKIUS010000016.1 GCA_021647445.1 Geopsychrobacter sp.
AGGGAATAACTGATCACGCCACGGGCGAACTCCTGACCATCGCGATCACAGAGACGCACAGCATCGCCACGCTCAAAACCGCCATCAACACCGCAAATCCCGGAGGGCAGAAGACTCTTGCCACGTTTAATGACTGCCTGTTGGCCACCTTCATCAATCAGCAACTTACCGCGCGGCTTCTTGGAAAAAGCGATCCAGTGTTTTTTTGCCGTCAACTTCGACTGGGCCGGTAAAAAATAGCTGCCGACATCTTCCCCAGCAAAGACCCGCGTTAAAATATGTGGACTGCGACCGTTGACAATCAGTGTACCGACCCCACTCAAGGCCGCTCTTTTTGCCGCCTTGAGCTTAGTCGCCATACCACCGGTACCGAAAGTACCCACGCTGCTGCTGCCCATCACTTCGATGGCCGGGGTCACTCGCTCGACAATCGGTATCAGTTGCGCCTGTGGGTTATCGGCCGGGTTGCTGTCGTAAAAACCATCAACATCAGAAAGGATAATCAGCATATCAGCTTCGACCAGACTGGTGACCAGCGCCGAAAGGTTATCGTTGTCACCGAAGCGAATCTCTTCGACCACCACCGTATCATTTTCATTGACGATGGGCGTCACCCCATATTCAAGCAGCGCCTCAAGGGTATTGTGGGCGTTGAGATAACGCCGTCGATTCGACAGATCATCGCGCGTCAACAAAACTTGGGCGGCAACCCGGTCATACTGCTGAAAAACTTCCTTATAGGCGCGCATGATCCGTGGCTGACCGATGGCAGCGGCCGCCTGCTTCTGCGGGATGGTCTTCGGCCGTCCTGCAATACCCAGCGAATTACGCCCGGCGGCCACCGCTCCGGAGGAGACCAGAATCACCTCGATACCTGTTGCAACAAGAGCGCAGATATCGGTTGCCAGGCGGCCGATCATCACCTCATCCAGACCATCGACCGTCGATATTACGCCACTGCCAACCTTAATCACGACCCGCTTGACCTGTTGCCGTAGTTTATTTCGAATTTCATTCATGTTGGGCAATGCTTTCAGCGCCAGCAATTAAATGTGTTATCGGGTTATCCACTTGACTCAACCTGAATAAGAGATGAGTTTGCGTGCGCCATTGGAAGGGTGTCTGTCGCCAAGGATGGCGACAGTCAAGCCCCATGGATGGGTGAAAGCGTCACTGGAAATGGCGTGCGCGAACTCATCCTGTCCAAGTAGAGCGAAATGGACAACCAGAATGTGTTAAATTCCCCCGTTTTTCTACCGGGCGCGCCAATCATAGAGATGGGTCGCGGCCGCCTGCACCAGATCATCGACTCCCTCGCGGCTAACCGCCGAAATCAGAAAGACCTTGTGCCCCTGCGCAACAAATTCATCCTTAAGCCGCTCGGCCTCTTACCGCACTTCCGGGATATCGATCTTATTGAAGACCACCAGTTGCGGCTTTTTCGCCAACTCAATATCGTAACGTTCCAACTCATTATTGATCAGCTGAAAATTCTCAACCGGATCACCCTGCTGCAACATGCTGAGATCGACGAGATGCAAGAAGAGATCGGTGCGTTCGACGTGACGCAAAAAGCGTGTGCCGAGACCCTGCCCCTCGCTGGCGCCCTCGATCAAACCTGGAATATCGGCCACGACCATGGTCCGATCTCCCAGATCAACTACCCCGAGATTCGGCACCAAGGTCGTGAATGGATAATCGGAGATCTTCGGCTTTGCGGCCGAAATGACCGAAATCAACGTCGACTTACCCGCATTCGGCAGACCGATCAAACCGACATCAGCGAGCAATTTCAGCTCCAGACGCAACTGCCTGACCTCGCCGGGCATCCCGGGCTGGGCGTGACGTGGAGCCCGGTTGGTACTGGTCTTAAAACGAGCATTGCCCCGTCCGCCCTGACCACCCTTAAGAAACAGGACTCGCTCATCGGAGTCGGTCAGATCGAGCATCTGCTCGCCGGTCTCGTCGTCAAACACCAGGGTGCCGGGCGGCACATGTAAAAAAAGATCGCCGCCGCCCTTGCCATGCATATCCTTACCAAGACCGGGACCACCATTTTTGGCTCGATGATGGCGCTGATAACGGAAATCGAGCAGGGTCGTCAGGCTGCTATCGACGACAAAGTAGATATCGCCACCGCGACCGCCATCCCCACCATCGGGGCCACCGCGTGGAATAAACTTCTCGCGGCGGAACGAAACACAGCCACGACCGCCATCCCCAGAACGTGCTTCAATCAAGACCTGATCTACAAACTTCATCTATTTAAACCTTGGCTTGCAACAAACGAAAAAGGCCCGAGGATCGCTTGTGGCGAACATCGGGCCAGTCATTTCGGTACCGATTGAGATCTATCTCAGGCGGAGTAGACGCTGACAAACTGGCGTCCCTTGGCCTTGGTCTCAAACTTGACCTCACCCTCAATCAGGGCAAACAGGGTGTAATCCTTGCCACAACCGACGTTGGTGCCGGGGTGGAAAGTTGTGCCACGCTGACGAACAAGAATTGAACCGGCGGTCACTTGCTCACCACCGAAACGCTTGACGCCAAGGCGCTTGCCCGCACTATCGCGGCCATTTCTCGAACTACCGGCAGCTTTTTTATGTGCCATGAGTTGCCTCCTTAAGCTTCGATTGCCGCGACTTTAAGTCGGGTAATAGGTTGACGGTGGCCGTATTTCTTACGATAGCCTTTGCGTCGCTTGGACTTAAAGACAAGAATCTTCTTGTCTTTTTCCTGAGCAACAATCTGCGCCACAACCTTGGCGCCTGGCACGAGAGGTGTTCCGATTTTAACCTCTTCGCCACCGACCATGAGGACGTGATCGAGTTCAACTGTCTCACCGACAGCACCCTCGATCAGCTCGACCTTAAAAAGGTCGCCTTCGGAAACTTTGTACTGTTTTCCTCCGGTCTTGATCACCGCATACATGTTTCTTACCTCGCTTCGTTAGACTTTACGACGCCGATAGAGCGCCGCAGCGGGGCAATATAGCCGTACGGGGCCTGTTCTGTCAAGAAAAATACCCCGCAAACCCCAAACAGACAAACAACCTTTTTATCCGGCGGCGATTTCAAACTGTTCGACATGAAAGCCGGGCCGCGAATTGATGATTATATTGCGGCCGCTCTCTTGCTCGAGCTCATCGATTCCGGCGCGTTCCTCATCAATCAGCAAACCGGCGATATCGGGATGCGCCAGCAGGGTAATCCGGCCAGCCGGCAGACCGGCAAGTTCACGCTGCAGTTCACGTAATATTTCATAGATAACCGTGAGGTGCCCTTTGACATAACCCTTCCCGTCACAATAGGAGCAGGGCTCGCACAGGGTACGTCCGATCGATTCGCGCACCCGCTTACGCGTCATTTCAACCAGACCGAGCTCACTGATCTTGAGGATATTCGTCTTGTTCTTATCGTTCTTGAGCACCTCCTCAAAGGAAGCATGGACCTTTTCGCGATGGGCCTCTTTCTCCATGTCGATGAAATCGACAATGATCAACCCGCCGATATTGCGCAGACGCAACTGAAAAGCGATCTCCTTCAAAGCCTCGAGATTGGTCTTGAGAATTGTATCTTCCAGATTATGCTTGCCGACATAACGGCCAGTGTTGACATCAACGGCGGTTAAGGCCTCAGTCTGTTCGATAATAATCGAGCCACCGCTCTTCAGCCAGACCTTCTTACCGAGTGCGCGAGAAATTTCGACCTCAAGCCCGAAGGAGTCGAAGATCGGTTCGTCACCGTCGTAGAGCTCAATACAGTAGTTAAGCTTGGGCATAAAGGTGCGGATAAAACGGACGATTTTATTATATTCTTCCTGCGAATCAACGATGATTCGCCGCACGTCCTCAGTCAGGATATCGCGCAACACCTTGCTCGTCACATCCAGGTCCGAATGGATCAATGCGGGGGCCTTGCGGGCATCGATATCGGCACTGATCTCTTTCCAGAGATGAACCAGAAAATCCATGTCGGCCTTTAGATCAGCTTCACTCTTCCCCTCGGAGACGGTGCGCACTATAAACCCCGAACCTTCGGGTTTCATGGTCTCGACCAATAACCGCAAGCGCTCGCGCTCCTCTTCATCGTCAATCCGGCGTGAAATGCCAACGTGATCGACGGTCGGCATATAGACCAGATGACGGCCCGGCAATGAAATATGCGAGGTAATACGCGCGCCTTTGGTACTGATCGGCTCCTTGGAGATCTGCACGAGGATCTCCTGCCCCTCCTTGAGCAGATCTTCGATCGGCGGCAAAGGTGTCTCTTCCTTCTCGGACTGATCCGTACCGGAATTATCGCCATCGACGTAGCGCGCAACCTCGTTCATTTCGTCGAAGACATCGGCAACATAGAGAAAGGCGGCTTTTTCGAGACCGATATCGACGAAGGCGGCCTGCATCCCCGGCAACACCCGGATCACCCGTCCCTTGTAGATATTGCTGACAATCCCCATTTCACGTTCACGCTCAATGTAGAGTTCGGCAATATGTCCACCCTCCAGCAGGGCCACACGTGTTTCATGCGAGGTCGTATTGATTACCAGTTCCCTGGTCATAATTCACTCCATTTCACTCTTTATGTTCAGATTTTATATATGTTCATTTTTTACGTCTTTGAACTATTCAAGATCACGACACTCTAAGAAACCGAACACTGAGCCCCAACTACCTCAACTCGATTGCGATTTTGCGCACGCCGAGCTGTCGAACCGACTCAACATCAAGCTGCAGCAGATACGAAGCGACACGCAAGGGGCTGCCCTTGGTGAGGCACATCTCCAGTTCATTTTCGACCTGAGCCAACGACAAGACGGCGGGACGTAGATTGACAACCTTTTCAACCCCCTTCTTCAGATAAACATAATCGACCTGTTCTCTAGCGAGAAAATCGGTGATCATCTGATCGAGGGATTGATGGGCCGCAGGTAGAGGCACACGATAGGTACTCGCCCCCACCGAAGCCGAGGGAGAGGGTGTCGATGCCGGCGGAATTTCAGCCGCAACAATCGTAAATCCCGCAGGTAACTGTGTCGCCAGACGGCTGGCGACTTCATCAGCCGCCAATGGCCTGCTCAATTCGATATCGACCAGTTCCGCCTCGCTCTCGACCCCCATGGGCAAGGCTTCAAGATAGGAAATTTTCGGGGTTGGATGAAATCCCTGCGAGAAGCGCACCGGCAGCCCCGCACGGCGCACGGCGCGCTGAAACATGGTCAGATATTCGAGATGAGCGACCATCCTGGCCCGGCCACGTTTGGCCAGACGCAAGCGGACCCGAAAACGCAGATCGCCGTCGCTGACCACAGGACGACTCGAAACTGTAACGGGTAACTTCTGCGTTTGCTGCAGGCGCATCTTTATCTGTTCAAAATCACAAACGCCACAGGCGCTGCATTCACCACCACGGCAGTCCGGTGTCCCCTGCAACGCCATGGCCTTACGACGTTCCTTAACAAAGAAGTCTTTCGGCAGACCACAATCGATATGGTCCCAGGGGAGGATTTCATCCTCGCAGCGCTCGCGCAGATACCAATCGGCATCGATTTCGGCGACGACAAAGGCCCTCTGCCACTTGGCGAAATCAAAATGTTCACGCCAGCCATCAAAGCGGCAGCCTTCGGCCAAAGCCGCCTCTAAGAGCCGTCCGAGACGGCGATCACCCCGAGCGAAGACCCCTTCGAGATACGAAAGGCTTGCTTCATGATACTTAAAACGTAACTTCTTCGCCCGCAGGCCATCCTTGAGCAACGCCTGCCTGCGCAGAGTCTCGTCGATACCAAGTTGGGGCTGCCACTGAAAGGGAGTATGTGGCTTCGGCACGAAGGTTGAGACGGCAACATTAACGTCTGCGCCGCCCTGGGTGCCACGGCCACTACGCTTGACCCGCGCAGAGAGATCGATAATCGCTTGCAGATCTTCATCGGTTTCACTCGGCAACCCCATCATGAAATAGAGCTTGATCAGGCGCCAGCCGAGACTAAAGGCGTTGTTGGTCGTTTCGAGCAGATCCTCTTCGGTAATTCCCTTGTTGATCAGCTGGCGCATCCGCTCAGTCCCCGCCTCGGGAGCCAAGGTAAAGCCGGTCTTACGCACCTTCTTAATCTGTTCCATCAACTCTTCGGTCAGGGAACCGACCCGCAGGCTCGGAAATGAGACCGCAATCCGCTGCTCGGCATACTTGGCCATCAAACCCTTAAGCAGGGGCTCAATACAGCCATAATCGCCGGTCGAAAGCGACAACAGCGAGATCTCCTCGTAACCGGAATTAGCCAGCGCCTCATCGACCAGTTCGGCAATCTTCTGCGGGCTGCGTTCGCGCACCGGCCGATAGATATAACCGGCCTGACAGAACCGGCAACCACGCGTACAACCACGGGCAATCTCCATCGCCACCCGGTTGTGAACCGTCTGCATAAAGGGCACAATCGGCTCGGTCGGAAAAGAAGCCGTCTCCAGATCGGCCAGAAAACGCCGTCGCACTTGCTCATAGCCCTCTTTCAACGGACGAATGGCGGCAACCTGACCATCCTCTTTGTAATCGACCTCAAACAGCGAGGGGACATAAACCCCTTCGATGGACGCGAGGCGATCGAGCAGGAGACGGCGACTCAGGCCTTCCTGGCGCGCCAATCGTACCGCTGCGGCCAGTTCAACAATCGCCTCTTCGCCATCGCCAATAATGGCACAATCAAAAAAATCGGCCAGGGGTTCGGGATTAAACGCGCAGGGACCACCAACCACAATCAGCGGATCCTCTTCGCTACGCTCTTCGCGCCGCAGTGCAAGCCCGGCCAGTTTAAGCATACCCAAAAGGTTGGTGTAACTCAGTTCGTACTGCAGGGTGAAGGCGATAATATCGAACTCGGCCAGCGGCAGGCCGCTCTCCAACGAGGCGAGCGGCGCCTGATCACGCTCCAGCAGTTCAGCCATATCGGGCCAGGGCGCGTAGGCACGCTCAGCGGCGACATAATCGAGATCGTTTAAAATCCGGTATAAAATGGGGAAACCGAGATAACTCATGCCCACTTCATAGACATCAGGAAACGCCAGAACCATACGCAGATCGACCTGGGTGAAATCCTTTGGCCGACTGCCCAGTTCACCTCCGAGGTAGCGTGAGGGGCGACTTACTTCTGTCAGTCTTTGAAAATCTTTCATTTTATTTATTCTTCGGTTAGGTAGTTTGATTTACAGGCGCTGAAAAAGGGGCAAGCTACCACGGCAACCCCTTGATAAACAAGGCAGAAAATTCATATCAGAGAGCATTATAGCGCGAGTTTCGGTGCAATTGACAGTTCACCACCTTCCCCCTTAGGATGAATTCCTAACGCTCCCTCTCGTCAAATTCTGGCGAATCACGACAGATAACATCACCAACTAATAAGGCAGGAATCCCACATGGCCCGGGTCAAAACCTTTTACACCTGTCAACAATGTGGCTTTCAGAGCCCTAAATGGCTCGGCAAATGTCCCGACTGCAATCAGTGGAACACCCTCGCTGAAGAGCAGTCCCAAGCCCAGCAGAACAGTCGAGCGCTCCCTTCACCGGGCAAGCCTCAAAAGATCAGCGAGATTACCAGTTCGGCAGAAGACCGGATTCTTTGTGGCCTCGGAGAACTGGATCGAGCTCTGGGCGGCGGTCTGGTTCCAGGATCGCTGATCCTGATTGGCGGCGATCCAGGTATCGGCAAGTCAACCCTTCTGCTGCAGGCGGTCAATCAACTGGGCAACATCGGCACTGCCCTCTATGTCACCGCCGAAGAATCGACCCGTCAGGTTAAATTACGCGGTGAACGTCTCGGCACCAACGCTAAAAACCTTTATCTGCTTGCCGAGACCTCTCTTGAACAGATTCGCAAGCGGGTCGCAGAGCTCAAACCCGATTTTCTGGTCATCGATTCGATTCAAACGATCTTTACCAACAGCATCGAATCGGCCCCCGGCAGCGTCAGCCAGGTCAGAGAATGTGCTGGGCAGTTGATGATCCTGGCTAAGGGGGAAGGGATCCCGACTTTTCTGGTCGGGCATGTCACCAAGGACGGTTCCATCGCCGGGCCGCGTGTGCTGGAGCATTTGGTCGATACGGTCCTCTACTTTGAAGGAGATCCCAGCCACCCCTACCGTATTCTGCGCGCGGTTAAAAACCGCTTCGGCTCAACCAACGAGATCGGCGTCTTTGAGATGCAGGAGGCTGGCCTGCGTGAGGTTGCCAACCCTTCGGAACTCTTCCTCGCCGAACGGCCGGAGAAAACTGCCGGCAGCGTAGTCGTACCAGCACTGGAAGGGACGCGACCGATTCTGGTCGAACTGCAGGCGCTGGTCTCAAGCAGCAGTTTCGGCACTCCACAGCGCACCGCCATCGGCATCGACCATAAACGGATGGCGCTGCTGATTGCTATCCTCGATAAAAAAATTGAACTGCAACTGGCCGGACAAGATATCTTTGTCAACGTCGCGGGCGGCGTACGCCTTGATGAACCGGCCGTCGACCTGGCAACCATTGCCGCACTGGCCAGCAGTCATTTAAACCGGGCCATTGAGGCACAAACCGTCATCTTTGGCGAAGTCGGCCTGACCGGGGAGGTTCGTGCGGTCTCCCAGCCAGAATTGCGCGTCAAAGAAGCGGCCCGCCTCGGCTTCAACCGCTGCATTCTGCCGCAGGGCAGTCTGAAAAATCTCAAGCCACCCGCAGGGATGAAGCTGGTCGGCATCCGTCATGCGAGCGAATTGATCGATCTGATCTTCAACTGAACAAACGAGACCCAAGTAGGCTGTCGAACTTGCCATCACCCGCCTGCAAGAGGAAACACAAACAATTATGAGCAATAAACTGACCCATTTCAATGACGAAGGCAAGGCGATCATGGTCGACGTTGGCGACAAGGCCACCACCAATCGCCGCGCACTGGCCCTAGGCGAAATCTGCATGCAACCGGCAACCTTAAAACGCATCCTTGACCGTACCATCGAAAAAGGCGATGTTTTCGGCATTGCCCGCATCGCCGGAATCATGGCGGCCAAACAGACGCCAAATCTGATCCCCCTCTGCCACCCCTTAGGACTGACCTCGGTCGAACTCGAATTTTCACCCGACCCTGAAACAGGCCGGGTAGAGATTGCCGCGACCGCCAAGGTCAAGGGGCAGACCGGAATCGAAATGGAGGCATTAACGGCCGTCTCAATCGCCGCCTTAACCATCTACGATATGTGCAAGGCGGTCGATAAGCTGATGGTGATCGGCGCGATCCGCTTACAGGAGAAAAGCGGCGGCAAAAGCGGCAATTTCGTCAGACCAAAGGGGAGTTAAAAAAACGATTTCCCTTGGCAGAAGCAGCCAATTTTGTTAAATTTCAGCAATCTCGGCACATAAGCAGCCTGTCTGATTTGCCGTAAACCTGCTGCAAGGCGCATTAATGCTAAATTTTAAAATACGCAAAAACTTTCTCTTTGTACTCGGTCTCACCGGTCTACTGTTGATCGCCCTGTTATTGCTGTGCATTATCCAGCAGGAGACCACCGGTAAAACCCTGATCCTTGCGGCCATTATATTACCGGTACTGGGCCTGTTTGCCGAGAGCTGGCACCGTCAAATAAGTTTTGACGATCGTCAAATTATAGCGCGGCGCCTGTTCAGAAAAAAAATCGTCGCCTATGCCGATGTCACTTCGGTCGATACGGTCAGGGTCCGCCGCAGGGTCTTTGTCAGTGTCAGTACCGAAGCAGATTTTTTAATCCTCTCAAACAATTACGATTGTTTCGGACAACTGCTGGGCCAACTGACCCAACGTCTACCAGAATCAGTTATCAGTCCAGAGACCAAAGAACTTGTTGAAAATCTGCCGACCAAAAACCACGAAATGTTTTCACTCTGGCTGGCAGTTGTCGTATTAATATTTATTCTTTATGTCCAACTGGGGGGTTCGTTCTGACCGCAACAATCGGCCAGACTATCCTTGAACATGCTAGACAGGGGCAGGTATTCATCGCCACCAGACAGCCTAACAGGTTCCGCGAGGTACAAATATGGACGCAAAACAGTTAGCAGAATTTCACATCCTCCTCCAGTCGCAAATGGATGAACTCCTGCAGGATGCCGACAAGACCGTTTCGGATATGACGGAAACCAAGATCAACTTTCCGGACCCGACGGATCGCGCCAGCCTCGAATCGGATCGCAATTTTGAACTGCGCATCCGTGACCGCGAACGCAAATTGATCATCAAAATTCGCGAAGCCATCGCCCGAATCGAGGATGGCACTTTTGGTCAATGTGAAAAATGCGAAGAAGAGATCGGCGCCGAACGCCTGCTTGCCCGAGCGGTCACAACCCTGTGCATCGATTGCAAAACCGAACAGGAAAAACAGGAAAGAATCGGCTGAATCTGGCAGCCCTCATCATTGGCCGGGCTAACAATATCTGGCCAACCTCAGGCAATGACGACCATGGAGCAGACATCCCGCCGGATAGCCCAATTAACCCTGCTGTCGCGCCTTGGCCAATCTCTCAATGCGGCCACCGACCTGGCCGGGCTGTGTGTCATCATCCCGACCGTACTGCTTGAACACGCAGCAGTCTCGGGCGTAGTTTTGCGGCCCGACCTAGAACCCTCAAACTTCCCCATTACCCATCACCAACGCTTCAAGACGGACGATCCGGCTCAACTCGCCTACCTGTTGCAACAGGAGCAACCGGTCAGCGAACAGGTTTTCCGCAGCGGCCGCAGTCAACTGATTTCAACCCTCGGCTCCCGTGACAAACTGCCACCCTGTCTCTACTGCATCCCGCTACGCGTACATGGCCGTCAACTCGGAACCCTCAGCTTCTTTGGCGGGGATACGTCAAGTCATGCCCCTTTTCGGCTGGAACAACAACAATTGATGCTGACCTGCGGCTTCCAGATCGCCCAGGCCATTGAGCAGCAACTGACCACCGACCGATTGCGCCGCGTCTCAGCAGCAGATACCCGCAACCTGCAAGATATTTCGCTACTCTACCGCATCAGCCAGTTGCTACACAGTACTGTCGCCACCGACGATCTGATGCATCTGATTCTGTCATTACTCGTTCACCCTCAGGGTGGCGCTTTCCACCGTGCCATGCTCTTCATGGTCAATGAACGCAGCAACAGCCTACAGGGCATATTAGGCGTGACGCGCGAAACAGCCGAGCTCATTCTTCCACAAGGGCTCCCCGCAGAAAAGCAACGATTGCCAATCC
>JAKIUS010000517.1 GCA_021647445.1 Geopsychrobacter sp.
ACCTTGCTGGTAGTGACTTGATCGTTCTGCTCGGTGGATTGCTCTTTCGCCTCGTCCGATAGATCGAACAGATCCGCCAGAAACTCCTCGCCCACCGAAGCCCGCTTGGCCCAAAACACATAGGTGGTATCACCGATGGTCAGTTTCTGCCGACTGCCGGACGACAGCAAAGAGTTCAGTGCCGTTGTGTAAGCAAAGGCCGAAGTCTCAGCAACGGAAGCCTTGTCCTGTTTATAGGAAACAAAGGCTGAAGCATTGAAAGAGACGATATATCCACCTGACGTTTGACCGCCACGCACCCCTTTGATTGGGGTATGGACTTGCGCAAGGGCAGTGTCTTCCTCTCCCGTTATCAGACACTGCCCCTGTGGGAGGTTGGCATGTTGCTGCCCGTGCTTCAACCATTCTCGCTGAATCGACTGTCGATCATGGATAAAGCCTGGAACCCCATCCAGCCGGAAAACCAGATTGGCACTGGCAACCTCATCCCAGGGCACAAAACGACTCACAATTTCTTCGGTCTGATCGGGTTCCCACTGGTGCAGAAAATCTTTGACCGCGATAAAGCCGGGGTCATCAAGTACGCCCGCACCAACCTCACACAAGAATGCTGCGAAAGCATCAAAACGTTCCCGATTTTTGACCGAGGGGCCTTCAGCATCAGCACCTAAGATATAAGCCGCCTTGTCCCAGATAAAATTAGCCTTGACACCAGAGGTTCTTGTCGCAGCCGCCGGGACCGGCATTTTGCGTGGTTTCTTTTTCTTTCCGTTCGTCTCCCGCAAATCCTCAATTTCTAACAATGAACCATCTTTCCCTAAAACCAACGCAAAGGAGATGTTCTCGACGCTGGTACCGAACGCGGGCATTTCTGTATCGGGATCGTTGGCCATTCGGTCGTAATAACTGTTGAGGGCTTGCAGCATCATGTGCGCACCTCCCCAGACAGCGGCGACGGCGGCATGATGATACCGTTTTCCATGCTGGCCCGAAAAAAGAGCGGGGTCATATCGTTGGTAAAGTCGATATCGAGCAACATGTAGCCCAGATCTTTTTCCTGTCCGGCGTAGCAGGAAACCGGCACCTCACCTTCGACCAGTTCAAATGAAACAGGAAACTCACGACAGCCAAAACAGGGCTGATGGAAAAACTGCCCTTTCTTTGCCCGGCGACGGAAGATATCGAGATGCTTCCCTTCATTCTCTTCGGGACCAGATTTGTCAGTTAACACAAAGTGGGCTTCGATAACATACTCGACATCCCGCAACAGAGTCGAAGCACGTTGCTGGCGGTTTTTGCCGTCATCGACCAGAAAATAGAGCTGCTTTTTGTCCCGCATGACTGTTGCAGGGTTCGGTTTGGATATTTTGGAACTAACTTCGTTGCGACGGATATTGTCGAATTTGATCGGACGCAGCACGTGAATCTTGTCGATCACCCAACGGATCGCGGGCTTCCAGTGGATCGCCTCCAGAATCCCCCGCGCTGCCGAAGGTGTCATCACATCGTATGAGACACGTTCTACCTTCATTTCGGGACGGGTGAAGCAGGCATAATCTCCCCAGACCCGTAGCTTAATACCGTACGCCATAGGCTCCTCCTTGATTATAAATTTGTGGGCCGCCGAAATGACGGCCCACTTCTTACTCAACTTTCACAATCCTATGTTTCAACCCACGCCCCTTCGGGACGACTTCCTCTTGACAACAGGCTACTGAAGAGAACAGAACTGTGTCAAGTTTTATTCATAGGTTTATGAAAGTACTAAACATCAATCAAATCTTCAGGATTCCAGACATCTCCCCTGTCCACACTAAGACCGACATCATCTCGATATGCTGCTAAATTCCTCAGAACAGGAAATTGTTCATCGATCATTTCCAAAGCTCCAGCTTCCCGCAACAACCTGAAATCATTACTCCGTACCGAAACGCTGTATTGCTGCAACTTGCGCAGAATCGAACGAGGAAACTCCGCGTAGCGTAACTGCTGCACCAGCTTTTCTGCTGCCGGTTCTTTTGGAATAATGACACCGATACTCTCATCCTCGATAAAATTGAAATCCTGCGCGACTTCTTTAAAGGGAAAGTAAAGCTCTGCCGTGAGTTGCGGGTTCAATCGTTTGGCAATCTCTTTTTTGTCCAACTCCTGCACATCGTAAAGCAGCTCAAAATAACGTCGCATCACCTCCAGACCACTCGGGTCGACATCTGGCAGACTA
>JAKIUS010000518.1 GCA_021647445.1 Geopsychrobacter sp.
GGGTCGGCGTAAACTTAAGGTCTTTGTCGACCTGATTGCGGAGTTCCGCCAGCGCTTCGAACGTTTACCCTATCCGCAGTTGGCGGCAGAACTGCTTGAGGAGAGCGGTTACTTGCCGTTGTTGCGTGAAGAGGCCTCCGGAGCTCTGACCGAGGGGCAACGTCAGGAGGCGCAGGGACGTCTCGAAAACCTTGAACAGTTGTTGGCGGGCATGGAGGAACATCACGGGCGTTCCGGTTCATTGCAGGACTACCTTGAAGAGATCGCTCTGGTGACCGATCTTGATCGCAATGATGTAAGTCTTGAGCGGGCGACCCTGATGACCCTGCATGCCGCCAAGGGTCTTGAGTTTCCGGTTGTGTTCGTCAGCGGCATGGAGGATGGGCTCTTCCCTCACAGCCGCTCCGATGGCGAGGATATCGAAGAGGAGCGTCGCCTCTGCTATGTGGGAATGACCCGTGCCAAGGAGCAGCTTTACCTGACCCATGCGCGCCGTCGGCGCATCTATGGCAGCTATCAGTACAATCCCCCCAGCCGTTTTCTGGCCGAGATTCCGCCTGAGGTGTTGGCGGATTGTTCGCAGCCAAAGTCGGAGACTGCCGCTGAGCATAACCTGGCCGCCCTGTTCGCCGGAGTCTCTGCCCCGGTAGCGCCGGCGGCGGAGGTTGCCGCAGTAAAACCCGCCTTTGAAGAGATCGAAGTCGTGCCTGAGGCCGAAGAGGGGTTGCGGCTGGGAATGCGGGTGCGACACATCAAGTTCGGAGTCGGAACCGTGCGCCGGCTTGAAGGGATGGGTGAGAACCAGAAGGTGATTGTTTATTTCAATTCGGTGGGACCCAAGAAATTGCTCTTGCGTTTTGCCGGGTTGGAACCGGCCTGATCTAAGATGAGAGATAGGGGACTGATGGTCATGCAGGATGCGACATTTCATCTGCTGGTGGTTGATGATAATCCGACCAATCTTGAACTGATGGCGCACATTGTCGAGAATCATCTGCCAGAGGTGCGCTGTTTTAAAGCGCTGCATGCCGATGAGGCCTTCTCATTGCTCGAAATCGAGCGGATTGATGGTGCCTTTGTCGATGTCCAGATGCCTAAGGTCAGTGGTTTTGAGATGTGCCGACGCCTCAAGGCGGACCCTGCAACCGCACATATCCCGGTGGTCTTGCTGACCGCACATATCGCGACGCCGCAGAGTCGTGCCGAAGGTCTGGATGCCGGTGCCCAGGATTTTATTTCACAGCCCGTAAGCAATATCGAGATGCTGGCGCGCATTCGAGTGATGATGCGTCTGCAGCGCGAACGGGTCAGCCTGGCCAGTCAGAATCAGCATCTGCACCAGCAACTGGAGAGCAACGTTGCCGCCCTGCGCTGGCTGACCGGTCTGGTTGATGCGGGCAGCAACGCAACCCTCGAGCCGCAACTGCTTGAAAACCTGGCCCAACGTCTGGATGGTGCCCAGGAGCCGAGTCCGGATCAGTTTACCAACTGGTTGTTGCCCGAACTGCCCAACGGCTGGCAGCAGGCCTTGTTACAGCTGGCGTTGCTTGAAACCATCCCCCTTGATCTTGCTCGCCGTCTGACCCCGCTTAAGGATATCGAAGCGATTCTCGATTATTTGTGGCGGCATAATTATCATGTCGAGACGATCAGTGGTGGCTATCGTTTTGATGAGCAGTTACAGGGTTATCTCTGCGAACAAGCAAAGGCGCTGCTGAGTGACGCAGAACTTCTGGCGCTTCACAGTACCGCTGCCGGATGGTTTCAGGAGCGTGCTGATTTCTGGGGCGCGCTTCGCCATTTACTTATGGGCGGTCTGTATGAAGAGATTGAATTGCTCTTGAGCCAGACCGGTCTGCTGCTGCCATTGACGGCACCAGAGAATCTTGCCGACCTGCTCGCTCTCCTGCCTGAAGAGCAGGCCGCCAAGCAGAGTTGGCTCGCGCTCTTTGTTGGCAGCTGCAAGTTTCTGATAGATGCCAACGAGGTTGATAGTTGGCTTGAACTGGCGAAGGTCCGCTTTGTTGCCAGTGGTGATCGACGCGGTGAACTGCTGGCGTTGTCACAGCAGGTTCGGCAGCATCTGTTTATCGATGGACGTTTTGCCTATGGCAGTGAACTTCTACCGCGCATGGAGGAGTTGTGGACTGAGCTGCAGGAGGATCTTGATCCGGTTAATCGGTCGATGGTGCTCTTTCCGCTGGCGCTTGGATTCGGTT
>JAKIUS010000519.1 GCA_021647445.1 Geopsychrobacter sp.
GCAGCCTCGATGCCTCGAATATTCTCAAACCGGTACTCGGCTCCGGTGAGCTGCGCTGTATCGGGTCGACCACCTATGAAGAATACCGTAACCTGTTTGACAAGGACCGCGCTCTTTCAAGGCGTTTTCAGAAGATTGATCTGCCTGAACCCTCGGCAGAAGAGAGTCGCGCTATTTTAGAGGGTCTTAAGGAGAAGTACGAGGATCATCATCAGGTGAAATATACCCCTGCGGCCCTCGATTTGGCGGTGCAGTTGGCGGTCAAGCATCTGCCACAGCGGCACCTGCCCGATAAGGCGATCGATGTGATTGATGAAGCGGGCGCGCTGCAGCGTCTGGCTAAGAAGAATCGTCGCCCTATTGGGGTCGAGGAGATTGAAAAGGTTATCGCACTGATGGCGCGGGTGCCGGTGCGGAGCATCAGCGGCTCAGATCGCCAGCAGTTGCGTCATTTGGAGCGCGACCTGAAACGGGTCGTGTTTGGTCAGGATCTGGCCATCGATAATCTGGTGCGCAGTATTCATCGCTCACGCGCCGGGCTGGGGCATCCAGATAAACCGGTCGGTTCTCTGCTCTTTACCGGCCCGACCGGGGTCGGCAAGACCGAGGTCGCCAAGCAGTTGGCCTTGACCCTGGGGGTTAAATTTCTACGTTTCGATATGAGTGAGTATATGGAGAAACACTCGGTTGCACGCTTGATTGGTGCCCCGCCGGGTTATGTCGGGTTTGATCAGGGCGGACTGTTGACTGAGTCGGTGCGCAAGCATCCCTGGTCGGTGTTGCTGTTGGATGAGATCGAAAAAGCGCACCCTGATCTGTTTAATATTCTGCTGCAGGTGATGGATCATGGCACCCTGACCGACAACAATGGTGCCGAGACCGACTTCCGTAACGTGATTCTAGTCATGACCAGCAATATCGGTAGCCGTGAAATGAATATTACGCCGATCGGCTTCGGTGAATTGAATGCTGCGCCAGCCAAACAGGCGATTGAGAAGACCTTCTCTCCTGAATTCAGAAACCGTTTGGACTCTATCCTCTCCTTCGCGCCTCTCGACCTGCGGGTGATGTTGCAGGTGGTGGATAAGTTTGTTGCTGAACTTTCGGTCCAACTCGCCGAACGAGGGGTTTGTATTAAATTGAGTACTGCTGCTAGCCGTCAACTGGCCGAACGCGGTTATGACCCGTTGTTCGGAGCGCGGCGTTTAAGTCGTTTGCTGCAGCAGGAGATCAGCGATCCCCTGGCGAGTGAAATTCTCTTTGGTGAACTGAAAAATGGTGGCCTGGTGCGGGTTGGCTACCGTAACGACAGGTTCAGCTTCAAATATAGTTAGTTTGCCATGTCCTGCATCTATCTCTCTGACGAGCTCTGGTTCCCGCCGGTCGCTGACGCCGAAGATATCGGTCTGTTGGCAATCGGTGTGATCTCGATCCGCAACGTCTGCTGCTCGCGTACAGTCTCGGTATTTTCCCCTGGTACAATCCGGGCGAACCGATCCTCTGGTGGTCTCCCGATCCGCGTTGTGTGCTCTTGCCTGATCAGGTTCATATCTCGCGATCTTTGGCTAAGGTGGTGCGGCAAGGCCGTTTTGAGGTGACATTTGATTGCGATTTTGTTGCGGTTATCGATGCCTGTCAAGCGATCCGCAGTGACGAGGGGACATGGATCACTCCCGAAATGCGGCGGGCTTATGTTGATCTTCATCGCCTCGGCTATGCGCATTCGGTGGAATGCTGGCAGCAGGGGAGATTGGTCGGCGGATTGTACGGGATCAGTCTGGGACGTTGTTTTTTCGGCGAATCGATGTTCAGTCGGGTCAGCGATGCCTCCAAGGTGGCGATTGTAACGCTCTGTCAGCGATTGGCGACCCTGGGGTTTCGGATGCTCGACTGCCAACAGACCAGCGCTCATTTGCTGAGCCTGGGAGCGAGCGAGATTTCGCGGTCAGATTTTTGTGCGCAATTGAGTCAGGGGTTGCTCGATAGCGAAGGTGGCCTTCGTTCTGATTTTCCACAATAGCCCCAAAGTGACAACCGTCGGTCCCTTTTCTCAATCAAAGGACCGACGGTTGTCACTTTTTCTTTAAAATTCAGGACGGTTGTTTCTGTAGCCAAGCCTCGATTCTGACAAGCTCCTCTGACCATTCGTCATTCAATCTCACCTGTAAGAATGCCTTTAACAGACTGGCGAAGAGCTGTTCCC
>JAKIUS010000520.1 GCA_021647445.1 Geopsychrobacter sp.
CGATGGGATCGGTGCTTGAGCATGCTCATCCGCAGTGTTTGGAATTGCCCCACCTGAAAATCGGCTATCCCGAGGGATCTTTTAATCTGCAACTACTCGGTGATGCCGAGACGCGGAAATCTCTTGAATCCCTGGCTAGTGAATTTTTTGATCAACCGGTCAAGCTAGAGGTGGTTCAGTTGCGCAAAGAGCAGGCTGCAACGCCGACTTTTGCCCAGCAGCAACAGCAGCAGCAGGTGAGTCGTCAGCAACAATTGCGTGATCATGCCACGGATCATCCGATGGTTAAGGCGGCGCAGAATATTTTTGAGGCTGAGGTCGAAGAGGTTCGTCCGATCGATAAGGGTTTCGTGTAACGCTTTTAGCGCATGTTGCCGTTTAGGTCCGGGTAAAACGAAAATACGAGTCAGTAGCGTAGCGATAATTTTTTGAAGATTTCCACATGGGAATTTCATCCTTTCCAAGGAGAATAAAGAGATGGCAAAAGGCATTGGCAACATTATGAAGCAGGCGCAACAGATGCAACAGCGCATTGCCCGTGTGCAGCAGGAATTGGAGCAACGTGAAGTTGAGGCCGCCGCCGGGGGAGGCATGGTGACCGCCGTGGTTTCCGGTAAGATGCAACTGATCAGTTTGAATATTGAGAAGGATGTTGTCGATCCGGAAGATGTTGAAATGTTGCAGGATCTGATCTCGGCCGCAGTTAACGAGGCGCTGAAAAAGAGCCAGGAAATGATGCAGCAGGAGATGGGTAAAGTGACCGGCGGCATGAACTTGCCAGGTCTGTTTTAAACCGCCCGGATCCCCGCTGGAATCCTCGCTTTATTTTGAGGGGGACAGTAATAAAACGAGTCAGAAGAGGCCATCGGATTATCTCCCGGTGGCCTTTTGGGTTTTGTCTGGCCTCCGTTCTGTATACGATAAAGATTGAAATGGAGAAATGGTTTGTGCTAATCTTCCTGCCTGGTCAGACCAATGAACCAAGAATATTTTCACGAAAGTTTAGAATTTTAGTGTCCCTGAAAAAAATAAAACAGTATTTTAAAATGTTGGAAATAGGGCTTTTTTCATGCTAGGGTCGCTCCCATCCTTTGCCAGATTGGTCGCTGAACTCAGCAAATTACCGGGTATCGGCAACAAGACTGCTACCCGTTTGGCCTTTCATCTGTTGCGTCGTTCGCACGAAGAAGTCAACGCTTTGGCGACCGCATTGGTTGAGATGAAACAGAATCTCTCCTTTTGCCAGCGTTGTTTTAATATTGCCGAGGGTGATTTATGTAGTATTTGCAGGGATGCCGGGCGCGATGAGTCTAGCATCTGTGTTGTGCAGGAACCGCAGGATCTTATCGCCATTGAGCGCAGTCACGGTTACCGTGGGTACTATCATGTCTTGCATGGGGCCTTGTCTCCTCTTGATGGCATCGGTCCTGAAGATCTGAAGGTTCCGCAGCTTCTTGAGCGCCTCAAGGACCAACAGATAAAAGAGGTGCTGGTTGCGACCAGTTTTACGGTTGAAGGGGAGGCCACGGCTCTTTATCTGGCCCGTATCCTCAAGGATGCGGGCATTAAAGCAACCCGTCCTGCTCATGGGATTCCGCTGGGGAGTGATCTGGAGTTTATCGATTCAGCAACAGTTCAGTTGGCGATCGACAGTCGGCGCGAGCTTTAATTTCTTGTCTGCACCTTTTCCCTTGACTGGTATTTTATTCTAAAGTCGAGGGAAAACTGTGAAAACTTTGTAACCGGGAAACTTCTAAAAACGATTGAGCACAATGTTATTCTTTTGCCAAGTAAAGGAGAAAACTGATGTCTCGTAAGATGGTTTGTATTGATGGTTGTTCTGCCGCCGCGCATGTGGCTCATGCGACCAATGAGGTCATTGCGATCTATCCTATCACCCCTTCATCCGGGATGGGGGAGATCTCTGACGCCAAGAGCGCAGCAGGTCAGAAGAATATCTGGGGCACTATCCCCAAGGTGGTTGAGATGCAGTCCGAGGGCGGAGCTGCCGGAGCCGTGCACGGTTCTCTGCAGGCTGGTGCTTTGACAACGACCTTTACTGCTTCACAGGGTCTGTTGCTGATGATCCCGAACATGTACAAGATCGCCGGTGAGTTGACCCCGACGGTCTTTCATGTCTCGGCGCGTGCTATAGCAACCCAGGCGTTGTCGATTTTCGGTGATCATTCCGACGTT
>JAKIUS010000521.1 GCA_021647445.1 Geopsychrobacter sp.
GGGGGGAGCGGTCAACCTTAAGGAAAAGGTAATTCCAGCTGCAGGGGGTCGGCCACCGGGATATCCTGATTAAACTGACTGACCGTTATACCGAGCAAACGGACCGGCCGTTGTCCAGCGGCAGTCTTCTTCAACAATTCCTCTGCCAGCGCCAGTATTTCAACATCAGAGTCAAAGGATTCAATCAGGGTCCGACTACGCGTCAGGGTTTCAAAATCGCCATAACGCACCTTAAGGGTAAGACAATGAGCGGCACTCTCCATCTGTTGCAGCAGGCTCGACAACTGTTCCGCCTGCCGCCCTAAAATAGTCAGGATCTGTGAGAGATCGGCCAGGTCTTCAGCTAGAGTAATCTCCTTGCCGAGAGACTTGCGTATGCGGTTCGGCTCGACGGGCCGCTCATCAATACCACGGGCAATCTGATAGTAATAGAGCCCGCTGCTACCGAAACTGCGCTGCAAATCCTCCAGACGGCAACGCAACAAATCAGCTCCGGTCAAAATTCCTAGGCGCTGCATCTTCTGCTCTGTCACCCGTCCCACACCATGAAAGCGCCGCACCGGCAGGGCCGCAATAAAATCGGCCGCCTGCTCCGGGGTGACCAGGGTCAAGCCGTTCGGTTTATGAACATCGGAGGCGACCTTGGCAAGAAACTTGTTGTACGAAACCCCGGCCGAGGCGGTCAAACCGGTCTCGCTGAAGATACGCTGGCGAATAAATTGGGCAATGCGGGTCGCTGAAGGATTCTGCAGCTTGTTCTTGCTGACATCCAGATAGGCTTCATCGAGAGATAGGGGCTCAACCAGGTCGGTGCAATCGAGAAAGATCTGCCGGACCTGACGTGACACCTGCTTATAGGCCTCAAAGCGCGGGCGCACAAAAACGGCCTGCGGGCAGAGACGATAGGCGCGCGCCGCCGACATGGCCGAGTGAATGCCAAAACTACGGGCCTCATAAGAGCAGGTCGCCACCACCCCCCGGCCTCCGGGATCACCGCCAACCACCACCGGACGCCCACGCAACTCCGGCGCGTCACGTTGCTCAACCGCGGCGAAAAAAGCATCCATGTCGACATGAATAATTTTACGCATCGCCAAACCATAATCAGCCGCAGCGAACCACCACTGCGGCTGGTTTAATCACCTGGTTATCAAACTAACTTGCGATTTCAACCAATTCGATCTCAAAGTTCAGATCCTTACCCGCCATCGGATGATTGGCATCCAGGGTAATCATCTCCCCTTCAACGGCAACAACCGTCAACAAAACCGGCTGGCCATCATCCATCTCGGTCTGAAACTGCTGCCCGACTACTGGATTGAGACCCTCTTCAAACTGAGCGCTGCTCGATTCGATCACCATTTCAGGATTATGTGGACCATAAGCATCATCTTCGGGAATCCGCACTTTTTTGGATTCCCCGACCTTCATGCCGAGAACCGCCTGCTCAAATCCGGGGATCACCTGCCCGCTACCCACCTCAAATTCGAGGGGATCGTTCCCTTCCGAACCATCGAATTTTTCACCATCATCGAATGTCCCGGTATAGTGGACCTTAACCTTACTGCCCTTGACTGCTGCTGACATATTTTTCTCCATATTTTATGATGAGGTCGCAATAGCGACGACGCAAAACCTCTAAGATTGATAATTGCGACACTTTTGCCCAGGTGGAAATAGAAATCAAGTAGGGAACGTTTTTTTTCAACGCGGCCCCTGTTTGTCCTCGCGGATGGTTTACGTTTATATGTTGCTCGCGCGCAAGCGCCAACCTATGATGACAATCGACAAAGAAAAACTGTTCGCCAGCCCCAAAGAGATCGCCGAAGAATAAAGGACCCCAAGATGTTAAAACTGAAATTCAAATCGCTCGCTTTCATACTGCTGCTTATACTCATCAGCGGTTGCACTCTCGGCCCCGATTATGAGAAACCTGCGGCGCTGGTGCCGATCCAGTACAAGAATGACGCACCCTGGAAAATAGCTACCCCCAGCGATCATCAGGACAGAGGAGAATGGTGGAAGATTTACGCCGACGAAACCTTGAATGAGCTAGAACAGCAGGCAGCAGAAAAGAATCAGACATTAAAAGCGGCCTACGCACGCATGACGCAAGCCCAGGCAGGGGTCGGCATCAACAAGGCGGACCGGCTGCCCAGACTCGACACCACCTCGACCGCCCAGCGTTCCCGGTTT
>JAKIUS010000522.1 GCA_021647445.1 Geopsychrobacter sp.
CATCGAACAGAGCCTCGGAAACTTTAGAACGATCAAGAATCTGTGCCATGAAGATGAACAGCGGGACGGCAACCAGGGTGTAGTTTTGGAACAATCCCCATGAATTATTGACAAAAAGATCAAATAATGCCGGGACATTGCCACCGTTGTCGATCAGGCCGAAGAGGGTGGCGACACCAGCTAAGGTGATGGCCAGGGGATGCCCGAGGGCGATGCTGGCCATCAGAAAAATAAACATTGAAACTGCAAGAATTTCGGGAGTCATAACCTATCTCCAGGGGAACTTTAGTGTTCTTTTAGGGCACGAAAATCGTGAAGCAGCCTGGCGATCCCTTGCAGCAGCAACAGGATGAAGCCGATGGCCATCAGGGTTTTAAACGGGTAGATCGGTGGTGCCCAGGATGTTGACGCGTGCTCCCAGTTGCGCCAGGAATCGGCGGCATAGATCACCGACCAGATGGACAACATGCCGACCGTTGGCAGAAACAGCACCAGGGACGTCAGCAGGCGCAGAATGATGCGCGGTTTTTTGGGTAGCCGTGCTTCAAAAACATCGATAGCAACATGGCCGTCATGTTTAAGGGTGTAGGCGAAGCCGAACATGAAATGGATTCCGTAGATCAGCGTGGTCGCTTCAAAGACCCAGATGGTGGGGGCGTTGAAGGCGTAGCGCATAACCACTTCGTAAGCGACGATTAAAACCAGGGGGAGAACCAAAAAGGAGGTGAAGTACCCAACTTTTTCATTCAAGCTGTTAATGCTCTTCTCGATAAAGAACATCTGTGAACCTCTCTTTGCTGTAAAGCGCTAGGAGTCTGTCGGACTATCCATAATCCGGCTGCAAATCCGGCTGCTTGGCCCATATTTCAGATCATTTTCGACCAATAGCTACGGCTATTACTCTCAAATGAGCCAAAATCTGGTCTCAAACTTCCGAATTTTCGCTTCGGCTCGTATAGTCTGACAGCCTCCTAATCGCGCGGGTGCGGAGTTTGTTCGTAGAACGCAGGAGAGAGGAGTGAGGCGCAAATCAAAGTTTTTAATCCAGATTCTTACGCCTTCACGCCTCACTCCTCACGACTGTTTTTGTTTCTTATTGGGTGTGCTTGCCCGCGATATAGTCATCGATAGGCCAGGGGGCAACCCCGCCGCGTACTTCGCGCCAGGTGACGAAATCTTTTTTGAACTGCTCTTGTGAATCCAGGGTCTTCTTCACGTCAGGGTTCTTGGCCTTGACGGTCTCAAGGTACTCTTTGGTCTTTTTGGCAAAGGCGCTGAGGGTCTTATCGTCCATGCGTACGAATTCAATCTTCTCTTTGAATTTGTTGATCGCCTGCACGTTGAGGTTTTCAATCCAGGCTGTGGACCAGAGTTGAGTCTCCTTGGCAGCGATCTTAACGATCCATTGCAGATCGGCGGGCAGGCTGTTCCAGGCATCTTTGTTGAAGAAGATCGTGCACTGAACCGAAGGCTGATGCACGCCCGGCTCGATAACATATTTGGTGATATCGTCGAAACCCATCGGGTAGTTGATTGCCGGTGCCGAAAATTCAGCAGCATCAATAACGCCGCGCTCGAGAGCCAGATAGACTTCACCGCCCGGAAGTGGGGAGACCGAAGCGCCGATGCTGTTCATGATGTCCATGTACCAACCCGGAGTACGGACGCGCATCCCCTTAAAATCTTCCATCTTTGTCGCTTTTTTGTTGGAGAAGAAGCCCATCTCCTGGCCACCGTTGCCGCCGGGGAAGGCCATCAGGTTATAGCGACCGTAAAGTTCCTGCAGCTGCTCCAGGCCACCGCGCTCCGCGTGAGCGATAAGGACTTCTTCGAACGCCCGTTGATCCTGTGCAACGATGCGCACCGTTTCATCATCGCCGAGCAACTCCGCGCAAAGGACATCACGCCCCTGGCGACCGCCCCCGACCCCGTCGCGCGAAATACCGCACCCGCCCTTACCGCGGCCGCCCTGATCATCGCCGAGCAGGATCCCGAGGCCATCATGCTCGGCCTGCCATCCGATCACGTCATGCGTGACGACGCGAGCTTCAGACGAGCGGTGGAACCGGCCGCGGACGCCGCGCGCCAAGGTGCGCTCACGACCTTTGGCATCGTCCCCGAAAGTCCGGAAACCGGATTCGGCTATATCCGAAGAGGGGAAGCACTCGAAGGCCTTTCCGGGGCCTAC
>JAKIUS010000017.1 GCA_021647445.1 Geopsychrobacter sp.
ACTTCGCCAACTGAGCCAAGCACAACTGACAGCACATGGCTTTCAGACTGTTTTTGGGTGAAAACGCGCTCGGCCTCAGTAGAAATGTGAAAATTACCGATTAAACCCGACTAACCGGGAATTGCTGTAGGATAGTCCTATATATTAGTGTTGATTCTTTCAAAAAGTCATGCAAACACTCGGGTTTCACAGTTTTATCATTGTGAGATAGATTCATCCATCCATTCTCACATGCAATACCCCAGCCCTTCGAGGACTGTTTTGAAAGCAGTTTTAAAGTATTCACATCGAACAATTTACGCGCAGCTTGTTCATCTCTTGAATAGAGAAAATAGTTTTTTTGAAACTCAGGGGCAGATGAGAATTTAACTTGCTTACCTCTTGTATAATCAATCTGTGATTTCTTTTTTATGGACTGTTCGATAACGCGTTTATGAATAGAAGAAAATTGATCCAAGGCGGCAAGACTGAAATCAGGAACATCCTCGGCGGGTAACGGTAAAGCTAAAACTGTTGCAGTGTTAATTCTACCTTTGCTGAATTTTGATATATAATCAAACATCACAAAATCTAAGTCACTAATACGACCTTTAATAATATTACGAATTTGCCGGAATTGCACATGGCTACCTTGTGGCGTAAGAAGGAAAAAGGCGGGGATATTCGTAATTTCTTTAATGGATTCTTGAGTGCCTACAAAAAAACCAAGCTCTCGTGCTTTCTGCTGAATACCTTTTTCTCGTCTTATATTCTTTGCTCCTAAAACGATTCCGATAATTGCAATAATTAAAAATAATAATAGGGGGATGACCCATTGATTGTTTGATATAAATGCCATTACAAACCCTTTCTCAGTATCGCAGTTTACATCTATGTTTTTTAGCCTAACGGGTAATGATAACCGGCGGCGACGCGAACTTGCGTAACCCACCGCTATTTTGCTTTTCAATTTAGCGCAGACGTATTTTCCGTCCGAGTTGATTTTGTTTCTTGCGAACCACACCTGTATTTTCCGTCCGCTTGATTGCATTCGTTAGGCATTTTTTTTGTAGCCATAGCCTTTGAGTCGTTTTGCACACGTTGATATTTGTTCTTCTGTGAACAGGGATTGGAATTTGTGATTTTCTAGGATCAGTGCTTCGACAGTGAGTTCAAGTTTGCCACGTTCCCACAATGCTGTATAACCTTCGGACACATTTTCTGAATTTATTAGCCTGTGAGCTGTTTCTACGCCGCCGATTTCTGCCACCATTTGTAGGAATCTTGTTGCGTTATAATTCGCTTCACTTTGGGCTCTTCGATAAATATTGAGCATTTCTTGGTGAAACTCAGATTCAAGAGTCATGATTGCTCCTATATTATTTCAGATGCCTAACGAGTCTGTAGAAAAACCCCGCCAAGAGTGCGCCTACAGACAGAAATTGAAATTTCTTTTCTAGAACGATTCCCTGCTGACGGTACCTTACCTCTGCGACAACCATTTCCCCACGTGCATAAATAGAAATTCGATCATTATTTGCGTCATTTCCCCTCTTATACCGTTCCAAATCGATGTATCTTGGTCAGATTATGCAGCATGTTCATCAACTGCCATTGGCCATCCTGATTAGCACTAATCTTCCGCAATTTACGGAAGTGGCATATTGTGACACGATTAGAGCGCATCTTCACGGTATCCCCAATAAGGAGGTGCACCGTGAAAACGAATCGAATTCAGTTTCAAAAAGGCATGAGCCTGAACCAGTTCCTCAAAGACTATGGAACTGAGCAACAATGCACTGATTACCTTGAGAAATCTCGCTGGCCACAAGGGTTTCAGTGTCCGAAGTGTACGAGCAATGAGCACTTCTCGTACCGACGTGGTCGCGTAAAGGTTTTTCAATGCCACAAATGCCGATCGCAAACGACTCTTACCGAAGGAACTATTTTTCATTCAACTAAGTTGCCCCTAACCACATGGTTTCAAGCGATGTACTTTCTGGGCCAGAACAAAAATAATATCTCGATCCTGGAGTTGATGCGCTTGATCGGCGTCAGTTACCCAACTTCTTGGCGAATGAAACACAAGCTCATGCAGGTAATGTATGAACGAGAAAGTACCACTAAACTCTCAGGCCGAGTTGAAGTTGATGATGCTTATCTCGGTGGCGAACACCCCGGAGGCAAGGCCGGACGCGGTTCTGAAAATAAAGTTCCGTTCATTGCTGCCGTCCAGACCAACAGCAAGCACAACCCTTTGTATGCCGTTTTTTCAAAGGTCAAAGCCTTTAGCAACGACGAGATTGAAGAATGGGCGACCCGGTCGCTGGTCTCGTCAGCAACAGTCGTCTCTGATGGCCTCTGGTGCTTTCAGGCCGTTACTAAAACTGGCTGCACACAACAGCGTGAAGTTGTTGGCAAGGGACGCAAAAGCACGGACATGGAATGCTTCACTTGGGTCAATACCATCCTTGGCAACCTGGAAACAGCGATCAGTGGGACATATCATGCATTCGACTTCGAAAAGTACGCTCACCGCTACCTCGGTGAATATCAGTATCGATTTAACCGCCGCTTCGATCTTGCAAGCGTACTTCCCAGGCTGGTCACTACGGCGGCCCAAACTGGTAAGCGGACTGAACGCTGGCTAAGGTTAGCGGAAGATCAGTGCTAATCAGATTGGCCATTGACCTTCTTCTTACCGCGCAAACTGAATCTCTTGATTCCAATGGCGTCATTGATGTGGCCAAAGACCGGTTCGACGATCCCCAGACGCATGCTGTAAATGTGGCGGCCCAATGTTGAGTCGATCTTCTGCTTCATCCGCTCCAACGGACCAGTCTTTTCTTGAACGAAATTACCGATCTTTACATTGACCTGTCGGGCACCTTTTTGTTTGACGCTGCGTAGGCATTTGTCGCGCTCAGTACAATGGTCACAATCTTCTTTGTGCCCCTGGAACTGCATGAAGATATTGCTGGCGATCTTCGCTTTTGCGCACTTCAACCACAACTCTTTGCCCGCCGGACAAATGCAGTGTTGTTTGTCGATTTCTATCTGAAAGTCGGCAGTGGTGAAGCGTTCTTTACCACTCGCTTTCTTCGAGGTCGCTGGCTTGTGCTCTCCTGCGGTCTTGAAGCGGGGGTCGCGGGAGCGGAAGCGATTGTCTGCTATATAGCCATCGATATTTCTCTCTTCGAGGTATGCCAGTGCGTCCTTGTTGCAGTAGCCGCTGTCCGCCAGAATCTTCCCGTCCATCAGAGGGCTTTGCTCATCCCCTTTGAAAGCCTCTTCGATCTTTTCGATCATCGGTTCAAGTAGCCCATGCTCCTGACCTTGGCCGTAGGCTTCGGCGCTGACAACCACCTGATGTTTGCTGTCGACCGCAGCAACTCCGACATAGCCTTGGATCACACCGTTGCTGGTCTTCATCTTGGCGCTCTCATTGTCGGTGATGTTGCTTTGGACTTCTTTGCCCGAATGACCCAGGCGTTCATCATTATTTTTCAGAAACCGGTCGATCTTGTCGCTGGCTTTGAGCAGAGTTTCGATCTGTTGTTCTTCCCGCTTGCGGATCGAGATATCGTTCTCGCCCTTCTGATCTTCATCACGATGTTTGGCGAGCATGTAACGCACAGCCCGGTCGATCTTCTTACTCTTCTTTTTCAAATTTGCCTTGGTGCCGCTCCATTCCTTGGAGGCATTAGAGGGCAACTTGCAACCATCAATGGCGAACATCTCCTTGCCGATCAATCCCATATCGTCACAGACCAGTAAGACCTGGCTGAAGAGTGCAGTGATCTCCTCAGGTGAGGATGAGATGAAATCAGCGATGGTCGTAAAGTGCGGACGACTGTCGGCCGATAACGCCATAAACAAGACATTCTCACGGCAAAGTGCTTCGATTTTGCGGCTGCTGGTTTCACCTCGGGAATAGGCCAGCAATACGATCTTGAGCAGCAGCGCCGGATCGTAAGCGGGGCGGCCGTTCTTGTCGTTCTTGTATTTGTGGTGAAAAATATTCAGGTCTAATTTGTTATCGACCAGAAAATTGAGTGTGTATTCGAATGTGCCGGGGAGGATTTGACGGTCGAAAGAGATCGCTAGCAGGACAGATTGTCCCCGATTGTATTCTTTAAAACGTGGCATGTTTTTCCTCCCTCACAAAACTTCAAAACAGCCACTAAAATACCATAATTCTGGGTTTTTCTACAGCCTCAACGGTTTGAGATAAGCGGCGGGGATTGGCTGCTGAACCGCGAAGCGGCAACGCACAGTTCGCCCCGTCCGACTTGATTAGCTTGTTGAACGAAGCCGCTAAGGCGGCGGAAAAAACAAATCCACAACCAATTTCCGATTACCTCTCCAAGGTATTACTCTTTTAAGAATGGCCCAATGCCGGGCATCATTCTAACCGAAGGAGTTTATCATGGATTTATCTGAACAATCCCGCTTTGACCAACTGTGTCAACGCCACCTGCGGATGCTCAAACTGCAGGGCAAGAGCGACAAAACCATCGACGTTTACGCGCGGGCGGTGCGCCGGGTGGCGAAGTATTTTGACTGTTGCCCGGACCGGTTGACCCCGGATCAGCTGGAGATCTACTTCGGACTGCTGGTTGATTCGCATTCCTGGAGCACGGTTAAGGTTGATCGTAACGGCTTGCAATTCTTCTGGCGGCATGTGCTTAAACTCGATTGGCGCTGGGTCAACATCATCAAGCCGCCTAATAGCGGTGCTGAAACAGGTGTCCTCTTCTGTTATGCCGCAGATTGAAGACGACCGCATAGCCGGTGAGCAGTCTGCACATCAAGTGGGCCAGGGGACGTTCTGGCGGCGATAGACGCAGATGAAGATGATTGTTACGCAGCGCCCAGGCTAAACAGTCCGTTTTAGTTTCTGACAGCAGCAAGCTCAGCCGCTGATCAAAATCTTCACGGTCCTGATCGTCAAGAAAGATATCGGCCTGCGCGACGCCACTGACGATGACGTGTTGCAGGAGGCCGGGGATGTCTATGCGAGCTTGGCGTGGCATGGGGAGAGAAACGTATGATTTATGGATTTATCAAGAATGTCCCCTGGTGTTCCCCGTGATTGTCTTGGCCTGTTTGGAGGTTAGCAGAAGGGCTATCTTGCTGCACTAAGGCAGGAGCGTCCCCCTATGGCTCAGTATTCATGCCGCCGCAGCAGAACCCCTTGAAAATGGCACGGCAGTCGAGGATCTTGACTGGTGAGTTGGACGGTTGTTCTTTCGCGAGCGGCAGTCAAAGATACCAAAAAACTTAAAGCTGCCGGATTGAAGCCTCAGGCTGAACGACTGTTAGCTCTTTTGCAAGAGAACCCTTTCGCAGATTATCCGGTTTACGAAAAACTGGTCGGAATTCTTCGCGGTTATTATTCCCGGAGAATCACTATTCAGCACCGTTTGATCTATTCTGTCGATCATCAACAACAGCAGGTGCATTTTTTAAGAATGTGGTCATATTATGAATGATCCGTGCCGGGTGTATCTGGCATCAATAGTTGATAGTTGAGATGTGACCGTTCGCAGTAACAGTTGAATATCTAGCGGGTTGAAGTCCCGTCCGGGGAATTATCCGTTCACCCCGGTAGTTCAAGGGAGCGGCGTTCTGGCAACAGGGGGTCGTGAGTTCCCAATTGGCAAAACAGCAGGCCGTAACGAAAGTGAACCCGGATGTAGCCTCGTAAATCAATTGAAGATGCCGACCTTATGGTCATATGGGGAAGGCCGTCGTGCTTGGGGTTTAAAACGGAAACGACTCAAGCAATCTTCCGGGGTAGAAGGGATGGCATGTTGTGGAAGATATTCAACCCAGTGCTGGAGACCCGGTGTGGTGACGCGTGAGGAGCGCCAACCGAGACGTATAAGGGAAACCGAAATAGTCAAGGGCTGTACCGGGAGTCGGAGGGGTTCATAGTACCGCTTGAGGGCACGGGACAACATAACCCCGCCTGAGGGAAGGAACCATACTTTGTTCAAGCAACTAACGAGTGGAAGGTGAGGAGATTGCAGCAATGCTAACAACTCCTGAAAACATCAGGACACTACAGCGGAAGCTCTATCGTAAGGCCAAGCAAGAACCGGCCTGCCGCTTCCACGCCTTGTATGACAAGGTCTATCGGGCAGACATCCTCAGTCACGCCTTTGCCCTTGTCCGTGCCAACAAAGGAAGTGCCGGAATCGACGGCGTGACCTTTGCGGTAATCGAGGAGAAGGAAGGGGCCGCCGCATTTATTGCGGAGTTGGAAGACGCACTGAGAACTGGGACGTACAAGCCCGATCCGGTAAAACGTGTCATGATACCCAAAGCGGATGGCAGTCAATGTCCTCTGGGTATCCCGACCATCCGGGACCGGGTGGCGCAGATGGCCGTAAAACTGGTCATCGAACCGATCTTCGAGGCAGACTTCTGTGAAACCTCCTATGGGTTCAGACCGAAGAAGTCGGCTCACGATGCCGTTGATGATGTTACTTATGCCATGAACACTGGGTACGCTGAAGTCATCGACGCCGATTTATCCAAATATTTCGACACTATCCCCCATGCTAAACTCATGGCAACGGTGGCCGAGCGCATTTGTGACGGTGCAATTCTGCACCTGATTCAGATGTGGCTCAAAGCGCCTGTCATGGAAATGGATAAGGATGGAACGAAGCGGACCATCGGCGGCGGCAGGAGCAATCGCAAAGGAACACCGCAAGGCGGGATCATCTCACCGCTGTTGGCCAATCTCTACCTGCACATATTGGACAGGATTTGGGAGCGGAACAACTTACAGCAAAAGCTGGGTGCTCGCATTGTCAGATACGCAGACGATATCGTCATCCTATGTCGGAGAGGTTACTCCGAGCGGGCCATGACGGTGTTGCGGCAGATTCTAGAGCGATTAGAACTGAGCTTGAACGAGACAAAGACGAAGACCGTCAATGCCTATCAGGGGAAGTTCGATTTCCTAGGTTTTAGCATCAGGATGGAAACCAGCAGGAGAACCGGGAGATATTATCCCCACGTTCAGCCCTCGAAGAAATCCCTGCAAACGATCAAAGATCGAGTGACTCAACTCACGAGTCGAGTCACAACAGCAAAACCGCTGGAAAGGATAGTGTGGGAAGTCAACACCACTGTTAGAGGGTGGGTTAACTACTTTCACTACCGCAATTGCAGTAAGACAATGACAAAAGTACGGAGTCATGTTGAAGCACGACTGCAAACGCACCTGCGCAAGCGGCATAAGGTCAGAGATCGCGGGACAGGATACGCCCGGTTTAGCAGCCGTTCTTTGTACGAAAAGCACGGTCTGTACAAAGTGCCAACAACAGCGGGCTGGACGAAGGTGCGTGCCTTACGGTGAAGAACATCGGAAAGCCGTGTGCGGGAGAACCGCACGCACGGTTTGATGAGGGAGGGCAGGGAAAGATAGCGAGAAACGGTTATCCTCGTCTAACGAAAGTGACGGGCACGCATAATCAATGATCTTGCGCATTTGAACCTGCTCTCTACTCTACCGTGTTGATCTTGAAGTGGGGAATTTTATAGGATTTATTGTTGAAACTGTCGATAATGGTATGGACTCAGTCGATTTAATATTTTCAGGTTCTCATTTGAAGGAGAATGCTAATGACCAAATTGGCCATAAAGAGAATGAGAATTAGTATATTCGGGAAGTCTCTTAAACCGTTAATTTTTCTTTTTTTGCTACTGGTTTTTTCCATCCTTCCATACAAAGAACTTCCGGCTCTGGGGGTTGGTGTGGTTCTCGCTGCGGAGGATAACGCTTCTTTAATTGAACGGCGTGAAAACATTGAAAACGCAACAGGTTCCATTTTGGTCGATGGGCGTATGTTGGGTTCTGGGGTCCTTGTTACACCTGACGGACTGGTTCTCACCGCATTGCATGTAGTCTCTGCGGGGAGCCGTTATCAGCTTCTTTCCAAAAAGTATGGCCAGATTCCTCTGAGCATCATCGCTACCGATCCTGGGCACGATATCGCCTTATTGAAAGCGCCTGAAGTCAAAGAAGGATATGGTTTTCTTCCCTTGGCAAGGAAGAGGCCAGAAGTTGCGGATCGGCTTTTCTTGCTCGGCAACCCAGTTTTTCGACATGATTTGTGGATTTCCGGTCATGTTGCCCGACAAGATGATGGTTATGAATGGCAAGCTACGGCTAACCGCTACATTGAAAATACTTATGTCGCCGCCATGACGCCTGAGGGGACTTCTGGCGGGGCATGGATTAATCTTCAGGGTGAAATCGTTGGACTCCAGATTGGCATCATGGTTAAGCGCGCTCAGTTGATGGGGATTTCCTACATGGCACCAATTGATGCCTTAAAAGTAATCCTGGCAGCTAAAAACGCGGTGTATTCCCCGTCTCTGGCTTGTGTTCTTGAAGAGACCTGGGAATTATCTCCATTGACGATTAAACGTTATCCGGCAGGAATAACAGGATTAGTGGTCGGTCGTATGAATGCCAGTAGCCCTTTTGTTGCGGCCAGGGTTCACACCGGTGAAGTTATCACCAGAATAAATGGAGATCGAGTGGAGTTCAGGGATGACTTTCTCAGGACCTTGCGAAGGTTTGGTCCCAGATCATCATTGGTTCTAAAGGTCCTTGCGATAGACGGGAAGACCGCTCGGAATGTTAATATCACCCTTCCTCGCTGACTCAACGCGGTTCAGTTACGGTGAAAATCGCTCTAATTCCAGGCAGAGCCGGTCCAGTCTTCAGTTATGACGCGACCTGTTGCTGATGGTACAGACAAAAGACTGATGCGGACGCGGTAACGTTTGATACCGCTGCCATCTAAAACACAAAGAGAGGTAGAATCTACGCCACCGCCCATAGCCCCAACTTCTCCGGAACCATTGGGGTTGAATTCAATGCCGGTTTCTGCGGTTGTGGTGTCACTATCACCATTTGCTGAAGTGTTTGTACAGTTGTCGCCAGAGGTAATTTGAATATTGGGTGGTAAGGAGTCAAAATTAACCAGACTGCTCGCTTTGGTTCCACCCGGAAGCTGGATCCAGTAATTACCACTATCCAGATCAACCGCAAGCTGTAGTCCCAGTTTGCGGGTTATCGCCAGATCTCTTGTCTGCTTCAGAGCGCTTTCAAGTCGCGCTGCGGCATCACGGAACCGAGCATCGGCGAGCCAGGCGAAGGTTGCAGGCATTGCCATCGCAGCAACAATGCCCATGATGCCTATGACCACGATTAGTTCTATGAGGGTCACGCCTTTTTGATTCATGAATTCACCATCATTCTGTTCAATGCAGGGTCAGGTCGAAGGTTTGTACGTCTTGATCTCCGAGCGGATCGGTAACAACGATCTCTACCCGCTGAGGGCCTATAAGGCTTGCATCGACCTGCCAGTTCAGCAAGCCGCTTTGTCTGTCTATTGTCATCCCCTGTGGCCCACTGCTTAAGCTGTATGCCAACACATCACCATCGTTATCTTCTGCTACAACCTGATAGCTGTAAACTTCGGCCTTAAATGCCATGGGCGGAGATGAATTTATACGGGGAAAAGCATTTGGGATCACTAAGTCGGCGGCATGAAAGGTCTCCCCTGGACCAGAAAAATCATGTGCAACGACTTCAAGCCGAACGCTGTCGCCACGCTGAAAGCGATCTCCCGGTAAAATGTTCTCGGTCGGATTGTCAAGTTTATCCCCATCAATGAACCATGTATAGGAAAAATTAATCAGATCCTTCTCAGGGTCAATGGCTTTCGGGGTCGCACGGATATCAACTCCGCGATAAATATAATTGGTAGCTAGGTCGACAGAAACGATCTGCGGCGGAGCATTTCCGATCAAGGTCTGTAGCTCAATCATTCCCTCGGGGGATGTTATTACGACATTGACATTATCCTCGAAGGTAAAATAATTCGAGTTTAGGCGGGCGTTATGTGTGTCGGCGATGGTGACGCCATTGACTTTCCAGCGATAGCTGGGCTGACTGGCACCGCCATGTAGAATCACCTGTAGATCTGTTGCACTGTTCGCTGATGTCGGGAGAAGTTCTGCGGAGAAGGTAGTCGAGCTGACTACGGTAGATTCAACAGGGTTTGGTTCCTTAGCAGAGTTCTGCGGTGTGGAAGTTTGTTCCTTGCTGCAAGCAACAAGGAACAAACTTCCACTGAGAATCAGTACAATAAATAGGTGACGCAAGGTCATAGTTACCCTCTGTTGTGCTGGTTATTCCTGACGCCAGTAAATCGGAAATATCAGCGATTTTGATTTAGTTTTGGTTTTGCACAAACCGCCTCCACAACCAATCTTCACCCCTGGTTTTCCATTTTGCGGAATGACAATGACGGCCCCTGAAGGGATACCTGATCCAATGTTGAGGTGTCGATCTGAGCGGCGTCCAACGCCACCATCTACATCCGCGCGGCCATTATTGAGGGTCGATTCGCTGTCGTTGCCTACATCGTAGTTGAAAACCGCTTGGCCATTTTTATAGTCGACCGCATAGAGGATCGAACTACCGAGATTTCCAGCTAGGCAGGGGTCAGTGGTGACGATATTAGGAGAATATGTGGTGAAGTACAACACCTCGTTGAATACGACTGGTGGAGACAACATCTTTTCGCCGGCATTGAGATTAAGTTTGATGAACCAGCCATCCCCATTGTAAAGAGCTAGGTCGGTGTCTGCTATGAGCTCAGCAAGGGTGGATGATGTGGTGCCAGCATTGGTATTGCCCGCAGCGAGTTCGGTCCCGCTGAGGCTGTCAGCCTGAAGAAAGTTCTCTGTCAGATTGACCAGGTTCGCTTCTGTTAGAGGAAGACCTGTGTCTCCCTTGTCTTTGACTGAATAAACTCGATCCATAACCGCCTCATTCAAGGGGTGTGGCCGGTCACCTGTGCCGAAATAGATGCCATAATAGCCCTTCTCAAACACGACTGAAGGGGGATAGAAGATTTTACGCCCATTTGTTGCTGTGCTTTCTCCTGAAACGGTGACATCGCTGGGGTTGGCTTTGAAGATTATTTTGGCA
>JAKIUS010000523.1 GCA_021647445.1 Geopsychrobacter sp.
GGGCGTCCAGATTTAACCACTGATCCGACGGCACGTCTCTCTCATTGGCGGGATGTGGTTGCACGGATGGCTGATGAAGGGACAAGATGGTGATGCGATTTACAGGTTTTGAAAGGGAGAGCTAAATGACTTTGACACGACAGTTGTGGATTTTGCTGACATTGACGGCACTCCTTGCCTTTGGTGGAACCTTCTTTATCAGTATGCTCAGCGCTCGAGATTATATGGCGAACCAATTGCGCTTGAAGAATCAGGACAATGCTGCCTCGTTGGCGTTGACTTTATCTCAACTGGAGAAAGATTCCGGGACCCTCGAACTTCTTGTCAGCGCCCAGTTTGATAGTGGACATTATCGTTCGATAGTCATTGAGGATATGTCGGGAAGATCTCTGGTTATTCGTGAAAATCCTGCCCTGACTTTCTCTGGTCCGTCTTGGTTGCCAGAACTCTTTCCGCTTGAAGTTGCTGCGGGGAGAGCTGAAATTCAGGATGGCTGGAACCGCTTTGGCCGTTTGATTCTGCAGAGCGATAGTAGTTTTGCCTATCTCTCTCTTTGGGACGAAACCCAACGTTTGGCGTTTTGGTTTGTCCTCGGTCTGTTGTTGAGTGGAAGTTTGGGAACCTTATTGCTGAAAAAAATAGTCAGTCCCCTAAGTGACATCGTTGGACAGGCCGAAGCGATTGGTGAGCGGCGTTTTATTAAGATTGGGGTGCCAAAGACTCGCGAATTTTCCAGGGTTGTTCGGGCCATGAACGCGTTGTCACATCGGGTGCAGCGTCTTTTGATGGATGAAACCGAACGATTAGAAGAGTTGCGGCGCAAGTCTCACTATGACCCTTTGACGGGCCTCTTGCAACGGCAACCGTTTTTAAATCATCTCGATTCTCTTCTTGGCCATGATGATGCGAGCGCCAGCGGTTCTCTGATTTTTGGTCGGGTTGCCGAACTGGATAAGCTCAACCGTAGCCTGGGTCGAGAGATCGTCGATCAGCTGTTGATTCGTATCGGTGACAATCTGCAGGCACTCATTGCGGAGAAAGATGGATGGAGCGCTGGTCGGCTTGGCGGTTCTGATTTCGCTCTGTTGGTTTCTGGAGATGATGATGTTGAGGTGCTGGCCAATAAACTTTCAGAACAGTTTCATCTCGCCGGTGATGAGGCCAATCTTGGGATCGAAAGGTTAATGCCGGTTGGCGGGACAACTTTTACTGCGGGCGAAGATCTGTCGGTGCTGTTGTCGCGTACTGACGGTGCGCTGATCTCCGCCGAAAGAGGCGGCGGGATGACGGTCGAAATTGCCGATCTCAAGGCCAGTATCCTGGCAATATCAGACCTTAAATCCTGGGAAATCGCCCTACAGGCGGCCTTGCAACCAGACGAGGTTAAATTGGCTCATTATCCGGTTTTGGGGCGTGATGGCTTGCTCATGCACGATGAATGTCCGGTGCGGATACGCATCAATCAGCAATGGCAAGCCGCCGCTATCGTCATGCCCTGGGTGGCACGACTTGGTCTGTTGCCGCAGATGGATCGACTGGTTGTGGATAAGGCTCTGCTGCTGTTGCAGGAGACGAGCACTGGGGTCGGTATTCACCTGTCCGCCGAAGCCATATGCGATGCGACCTTTTGTTCTAGATTGTCACAGACCTTGCGGCAGACTCACGCGGCTCTCAAAGGAACGCTGTGGATCGAGATCCCCGAGGCGGCTGTTTTCAGACATCTGGATCAATTTCGTCTGCTGTGCTCGGCCCTGCAACCGTTCAATTGCCGACTCGGGATAGAACATGTTGGGAATCACCTGAAGCGGATCGGGCAACTGCACGACCTCGGTCTCGATTTTATTAAAATAGATGCTTCGTTGATTCGCGAAATAGATCAGCAGCCCGGCAATCAAGCCCTGGTTCGCGGTCTCTGCACTATCGCTCATACTATAGGTCTGCAGGTGATTGCAGAAGGAGTTAAAACAAGCTCTGAAAGAGACTATCTGCCGCAACTCGGACTGGATGGCATGACCGGTCCTGCGGTTAGATTGTAGCTGTTACAATTGAAGAGCTAAATGATCGGTTTCTCTCCATCGTCCAGCAGATCCAGGCCGGGGTTCAGCGCCGCGCGCAACTGTCTTCTAGCCATCAGTTTGCCTTGTGCGACCTGCGGAAAATCGGTAAAACGAATGATTTCACGATCA
>JAKIUS010000524.1 GCA_021647445.1 Geopsychrobacter sp.
TTGTAAAAGAATTGGATCAGGTCCCATTTTTGAGCTCTCCGAGGTCAAAGGCTAAAGTGCCGCTGCAGATGCCCACTAAGCATAAATTCATAATCAGCCTCGGGGTCTTGCTGGTAAACCAGTGATGAAGCAATTTCACTGGCAAGAATGGCCGCATGGTACTTGGCTGGCAATTGATTGACCCGCTTGCGGAAGCTCGGTGTTTCACGCAAAATTTGCGGCAGATGGGCCAACAACGCCTTGCGATACAACGACTTGGTTCCCAGGTCGGGCCGTTTTTGAAAATACGCAAACAGCCGAGCATAATGGGCATTGATCTCACGAGATATCCCGGCAGAGATATCGGTATAACTGCGACTGCCGGCAAATTGTGCATACCGCCTGAAGATCAATCGCGCTTCGTCAGCGGCCCGTTTTTCAAGAATCTCAAGTACATCACCCACATATTGCTCTTTATTGGCGAAGAACTCCTTTTCGCTCAGCAGCAAGTTGGCAATGATCTCGTAAGAAGAGGAGATCACCCCGCACTTGTTCGCCGAAGCATCGCGCATGATGATAATGCCGGCGGTCTGTAACTGATCGCGAGCTTCTGGAGTGATAAAAGAATTAGCCCCCTCGACAATCGCTCTGGCACTCGGCTTTCCATCCAGAAGAAACTGTTGCCAGTTCCCGGCATGAATCGTTTCCGGACGCCCCCCGGCGGGGATAAACAGATCGGCGTCAACCTCAAAAATCAGACGATTGAAAAGACGATAAAACTCATCGACGGTGACCCACTCCTCAAGCAGTTCAGACCCACGGCGTGTCACCTTGCGGTACAGCTCGCGCAGGCCTTCACGCTTTGTGTGATTGCGGAAGATCATCATTCCGCCATCGTGGAGGGCCTGCGGATCGTACTGATCGATATCGCTCTGCAGTATGACCTTCTGCAGAGCCGCATGGTCGGCACCAAGCGGATCAAACATGGCCCCGGTGCCATCCAGAATCAAGCGAATTTGCACCTTTGAGGAGCGCTCAAGCAACAGGCGCAACCCATTGCCCGCCACGTCGCCAGCGGGCCCGCCGGTGAGCTTGACACTAAAAGCATCCTTGCGCATATCGATGCCGAGATGCTGCAAGGTGATTTCGGCAAAGGTAATGACCCCCGTTGAAGTGACGCCATACTCCTTGTGATTGATGCCGAACTCCTTGCTCGACATCACACCGGCGCCGAGCAAATAACCACGTTTGATCGAGATGCGCGCAATCAACTCGATCATTTCATCATGCATATTCTCATCTGGACCGAGTTCGATCGGTTCATCTTCACCGTAATAATCGACCACGCGCGCATCACGCGCCCTGCCCTCTTCTGTAACGAAAATATCGAAGAATGCCTGAATAAAACCGTACTGCATCTTATACAACCGCCGGGTCACAGTCTCGGGATTATCGAGATCGGCGGCATCGAGGGCGATCACCATCTTCGATCCACCCTCATAAATATCCTTATTTTTCAGATGCTGGGTATGAGCCAGGACATAGTTCTCGCGGAACAGGGTATTGGCGCTGGTAATATAATCGTCACGATTTTTCGCCAGCACCGTCCGCCAGCCACCACGTGCGATATCTGAGAAACCGATATGGTAACCACAACCGTGGCGCCCGAAGAAGAAGGTCACACGGAAGGGCCGTTCGGGCGGCAGATCAGAGGTGAAATCAGGTCCCAGCTCATCGAGATAACCAGGATCGAGACGAAAGGCCAGAGCATGCTTTTCGGCGACAAAGAAATTGGTTTTAAGGGTATGGGTAATAAACAACAGACAACTGCGCAACACCGTGCGGCGGATCCCGTCGAGATAGGCATGTCCGGTATTATAATCGGCGATCGCCTGTTTTAAGACCACAAGTTCACGCGCGTAATTCTCATCACGCCCGGGCAACCCAGGCTCAAAACGCAACCGAAAGAGCGCCACCAAACGCAAGGTCATCTCGACATCAGAGGTAAACACCCCTTCAACTTCGCTGTAGCCGAAACGGTCGGGTTGATTATGTGCCAGCGAGGTGTGACAGAACCCGGCGAAGGCGTTGACCAGGGCGGCATCAATACCTGTCATCTGACCTTTGGTCACAAAGCGCTGATAATTCTCGGAAGCGGCCGACAGAAACTGGGTATTAAACAGCTCCTGAGC
>JAKIUS010000525.1 GCA_021647445.1 Geopsychrobacter sp.
ATAAATTTACAAAATAGCATTTAGATCTCGACACGCATCTAACCTTGGCACTGATCGTCAAAACCCCAGCACTGCTTTCTCCCAGATCCGCATCATCGATTCTCCGACATCGCGAAACTCAGGATGCTCAGCTATATAACCGGGGATCATCGATCGGGTAGCCATGACCGCATCGGCACTCTGCTCGATTATTTCACGCACCTCGGCAAGCGTCAGCGAAAGGTGTGAAATGGCAAAACTCTCGAGCATTTTTCGTGGCCACCACTTTTTTGTGCCAGCCAGGGTCAATGCCGGGACATCATGCTTAAGATAGGCCGTCGTTGTGACAATGTCATAGGTCGGAGCCATCGCTACAGACCCTCGCGCGTCCGCGTATAAAACACCAAAGTTCTTTAGGTGCGCGTCACCGTTTCTGACAAAGGCAGAGAGGATCAGAGTCGCAAAAAATTGCCGTCGAGCAGCAGGCAGATGCACTCCGGAGACGAAGCTTTTCAAACTCTTTGCGACCCGCTCATAGCTGCCACGATACTTCTGCGCAGTTCCGAGTGCCTGCAAACTGCACATATCCTCAAACCCCAGAGTTTTCCCATCAGCAGTCTTGTCAAAACGTTTCATGATGAAGAGTCCACCATTTTCAGCCAGATGGAATTCCGGAACCGGCAGACCGGCAGCTCTGGCGGCACTCATGCAGAAATACTCGTTTGCCGCCAGTTGCGGATAATCCTCCCCCCAGGATTTAACGATATAGCCAGTAGAAGTCAGCATGCCGCGTTCGTTGGCCTCTAGCAGCACCTTGGGCTGGACGCCGGAGACACCCGAACGCAAGGCATAGCGCTGAATCAGCTCGTGAAACAGCTCCCGGGTATCGGGATAGGTCAAAAGACTTTCCAGTGATTCGACGTCACCCTGCTCACCCGGGGTCGTTTCAGCCTCGGCAAAGAAACGGTTCCGCCCAATCTGGTTGCCACCGGTCGCGAGCAAGACCGAAAGGTCATCATCCCCGATAATCTTTGCAATCGCGCGACGAATCGACTCCAGCAGAGCGCCCTCCGGCAGGTTCATCTGGAAAATTGGATGAAGCTCGCTACTGACCCAGCTTTCAAGGCGGACAGGCATGGTCAAAGAGACCGCTTCCACCGCGTTTTGTTTGTAACTGAACACATATTTACGCTGTTCTGTCTGTGCGAGCAGGCCAACCGCCGTCGGATCGACCCAGACATGCAAAAATCTTGGATCACTCATAAGAGATCAGCCTCTTCCCGCAGTTCATCCAGAGTGGGTGGTAACCCGGCAGGCCGAATCCGAAGCTCCAGATCGATAATTTCCAGAATTCGGATCAGCTTACGCACTCCGATCTCCTGTACGGTCCCTTTCTCGATCTGACTGATCGTAGAGCGACTCATGCCGAGCAACCCTGCCAGTTGCGCTTGAGTCAACTTGCGCTTCTTCCGCTCTTGACGGATATGACGTCCAATTTCAAACAGCATAACTGAATCATATACGAGACATTAACCAAGTCAATTATATTTTTGTTTTATATAGAATGCTTTTTAGGCGATACACAGTCCACGAATAGTCGAAAACATTTCGCGATGGGATCGATGGCGTGAGGTGGGTAGACGACCCCTAAAGCAATAAAGCGAACAACGTGCGCCAACTACCGACTACCCGGCCAGACCCTGCTGCATACGCAGCTTGCGCTGAACGTAAGCCTCGGCGGCACGATATGAGGTGCGAACGAAGGGGCCGGCGGCGACAAAATCGAATCCGAGCTCTCGTCCCAGCTCTGCCCAGGCATCGAACTTTTCGGGCGGGACATATTCCGTGACGGGCTGGTGCTGACGGGTCGGGCTCAGGTACTGACCCATGACCAGGATCCGCACCCCGACGGCGATCAGTTGTTGCAGGGCACTTTCGATCTCTTCATCCGTTTCACCCAGTCCGAGCATCAGCGAGGATTTGGTAACGATCTCGCCATCTCGGCCAGACTCTTCTAATACCTGCAACGAGCGTTGAAAGTTGAAGTCTTGATGGCGATAGGTGGAACTGAGCCGCTCAACCACTTCAATGTTATGCGCAACGACATGCGGCTTGGCGCGCAACAATGTCTCAAGGGCCTGCCCCTGAAAATCGGGGATCA
>JAKIUS010000526.1 GCA_021647445.1 Geopsychrobacter sp.
TCCGCGCAAACCCTTGGCCATGGCAGAAGATGCAGACTGCGGGTTCTCAAGCAAGGTACTGATCAGCATCGGCAGAACCTCGGCAACCGGACGACGGGACGGTCGGTAGATGCGATTCCAGACCCAAATACGCAGCGGAAAGTAACACCATCCCACCAGTAAAAGTGAGATAGTCAACGCTATCGGTTGTGACAAAGAGGCCAGAAATACCAGACCGACATCAAAAGAGACCAGAACCACCCCGGCGAGAAACCACAACCAGACATCAAACCACCAGCGATCCAGATTAAACAGCCGATAGCGCAATACTCCCATGGCCAGGCCGAGATAGAGGAGCAGCATAATCCCAAGCCCCACAGCCAAAGGGACTTCGTGGCTTCCCTTGAGGGTCATAGGGAGGTAATAAACCAGCAACGCCAGGCCATCACAGACAAACAGGCTCATGGAAAACCAGCGGTCTGCGGCCCGGTCCGCCGGACGATGTCGAACCCTTCGCCACTGGATAAAGGCAATGATGACTGCGATCAAAAAAAAGATCGGCAACTGAAAAAGAATAGAATGCCCCGGCAGGTCATGCCATTGGAATACCTCATTCAACCAGAAAGGAACTCGATTGCTGGCGATGTCACGAACCATCACGTGCATTAACTCGTGAGCGAGGAGCGACTTAACTCTAGGTGTAACCAGGGTCAAACCACCGATCGACAGGCGAATTTTGCCATCGTAGAGGCCTGCTGCCCACTCAGGGGAACCGGTCAACCCACTGAACTGGCGTTGCGTATAAAGGATGACCGGGGTCTGCCGTTCGGGGTAATGACCCAATTTAGCCCCCGCCCAGGTATAAGCCGCCTCTAAGGCATCAAGAATATCACCACCGATATCGGCTTTGCGATTTTCTGCATAACTGAGAATAAAATGAGCGCTGTAGTTGCGCTCTAATTCTTTTTCAACCTTAAACTCGCGGCGCGCTTTTTCAAGCAGCGCGGACAGAGATTTATTCCGAGAATCGAGTTCAAGGGCGCGCTGCCAGATATCAACGGCTTCAAACATCCGATCGGTTTCATAGTAGACCTGGCCTAAGAACTGCAGAACACGCGGCTCATCGCCCCGCATAGCCCAGGCCTCGTTCAGCTCGGCTTCGGCTTCGATCAGGTTGCCGTTCTTTAAAAAAGCAATCCCACGCAAAAGCCACAAGCGCGATTCCTGATCGTTGTACTCCTTGCCCTGCTGCAACAGCTCAGCGGCCTGCGCATAGTCGCCAGCATGAATCTGTTGCTGACCAGCGCCAAGGTAAGCCGTCGCGATATTTTTCTGAATGACCTGATTGAACGGCACCTCAGCAGCCGCCTGATGCAACAAGACGAGGGCTGCGGCATATTGCTGTTGCTTGAGCAGCTCAATCGCCGCTTCATTTTTTTTTAACACCCCGCGTTGATAGGCAGATGCGGGCAATGTCTGGATAAAAAAAACACCGATTATCAGCAACAGGAGAAGACGCATAGCCTAACCTTCCGACTTCTCATTCGGAAAATCACACCACAGCAGGGTGGCCCCGGTGACAGCCAGCGGGATACAAAAAAACTGCACCAACGGTATCGCCAGCAGACAGAAGACCGCACTACCGAAACCAGCCATCAACAGCGGACGTCCTAAGACATAACGATACTGACGGCCAAACCTCACCTGCTTACGCATCAAAATAAAACCGAGGTATTCAATAACCAGAAAGAACAGAATAAAAAGCGGAGCCAAAACGGCATAAATCAAGGGTCCGAAACCGGGCAGCAGATTGATCAATAACAACAGAATCATCCCAAAAATAAACAGCAACTGCTTCTTCAATTCAATCAACATCACCCGTCCAGATTCGGCACAAAAACGGCGCAGGGCAAAGGGACTGGCAGCGGCAAATCCAATCTGCAGATTTTCAACCCGCTCAGAGAGGAGTTCGTTAAAGGGTGAAGCCAACAGGTTGCCAATCACGGTAAAGCCGAAGAATACCAGTACAGTCGTCAACAGACCGGCCACAACCCAGGCCAGGTAGTAGAGAATGGCGAGATACCAGGCCTCACCCTGGGGTAGATATTGTGCCAGCAGATGTTTAAAGAGATCCAGACCAAAGTAGACCGCTAACGAAAA
>JAKIUS010000018.1 GCA_021647445.1 Geopsychrobacter sp.
GCGGTGAAATTTAATCGCGAAGGTGGGCGTCTGGCGATTCGGGTCGAGGGCAGGGAGATCGACGGGCTGGAGTTCGTTTATCTGCAGATCCAGAATGATGGTGTTACTATTCCACCGGAGGCCAAACAGACAATTTTTGATTCCTATACCCAGTTGGGGAGTATCGATACCGAGAAGCCCCATGGGGTCGGGATTGGCTTGTCGCTGGTGCGTGTGGTGATCAGTAAAATGAAGGGCCGGGTCTTTCTTGAGGATAAAGAGGGCGAGGGGACCTCCTTCGGTCTTCTGTTGCCGAGTGAAGAGAGCTACGGCGCCTTGCGTGACTGATGCGTGTGTTAGATATAATGGCAAAATCTGCGGGGCTGCTTAGATTAAGCAGCCTCGTTTTTCATCCGTGAGTTGCTGGGAAGAAGGAACATAATATGGAGAAGATTATCGCCCCGAAAGGGTATCGTTATGCCGCGACCGCCAGTGGGATCAAGGGGGACGGCAAGACCGATCTCGGCTTGATTGTCTCAGACATCCCAGCCCAATGTGCGGGGGTTTTTACCCGGAACAGGGTTGTGGCTGCTCCCTTGCAGATTACCCGGCCGCGTATCGCTCGGGGCAAATGTCAGGCGATCCTGGTGAATAGCGGTAATGCGAACGCCTGTACCGGGGAGGCCGGTTTGCGGGTCGCCGAAAGCTGTTCAGACCTGGTCGCCGAGGCGTTGGCCCTGCCGTCTGAGCTGGTTGCGGTCGCCTCGACCGGGGTGATCGGCCAACCGCTTTCCCTGGCTCCCTTTCAGGCGGCTGTCTTCGGTCTCGGGGTCGCTCTTGACGAGCAGCATGCCGCCGCCGTTGCCGAGGCGATCATGACTACTGACAGCTATGCCAAAATTTCCGAACTCAAGGTTGAGGGCGTGGGATATTCGTACCGGATTCTCGGCCTGGCCAAGGGGGCTGGAATGATCCACCCCAATATGGCGACCATGCTCGGATTCGTGATGACCGATGCTAAGCTGACGGCGACACAGTTGCAACGTCTCTTGAAACCTGCGGTTGATAACAGCTTTAACTCGATCAGCGTAGATGGTGACACCTCGACCAACGATATGGTTTTACTGCTGGCCAATGGCGCTGCCGGGGGGGTTGAGATTGAGCCCGGCAGTCAAGAGGAGGAGCAGTTCGCCAAAAAGTTGCAAGTGGTCCTGCTCGACCTGGCTAAGATGATTGTGCGGGACGGGGAAGGGGCGACCAAGTTGGCTGAAATAAAGGTCATCGGTGGTCAGAATGTGCAGCAGGCCCGGACCATCGCCAGAGCAGTCGCTACTTCGTCACTGGTGAAGACCGCTTTTTTTGGCGAAGACGCCAATTGGGGACGTATCATTGCCGCAGTCGGTTATGCCGGGGTCGAAATTGAACCGGAAAAGATCGATATTTTGTTTGATGAGGTGATGGTCGCCAGGGGCGGTCTTTACGTGGGGACTCAAATCGAGAAGCCAGCGACAGCAGTTTTGAAGCAATCAGAATTTTGTGTAACCATCGATCTGCATCAGGGCGACAGTTTCGCCAGTTATTTCACCTCTGATTTGACCTTTGATTATGTCAGAATCAACGCCGATTATCGTTCCTGATATGCTCGGTGGAAATCCGGCCCGACTGATCGATCAGACCCTTCTTAAGCCTCGAACCTGTATTCAAGAGGTTGAACAACTCTGCGAAGAAGCGGTCGAATGGGGATTTTATGCGGTGTGTATCCCGCCACTGTTTGTATCACGAGCCGTTGCCTGCCTGTACGGCTCAGAGGTTAGGGTGGTCAGTGTGGTCGGTTTCCCCTGCGGCTACGATACCACCGCCTGCAAGGTTCAACAGGCGGCTGAACTGGTGAGCCAGGGTTGTGCTGAAATCGATATGGTCATTCGGCTCGGTGCGGCTCTGGATGGGACTCTTGATGAGGTCGAAGAGGATATTGCCCAGGTGGTGCTTGCGACCTGCGGCGCACGGCTCAAGGTCATTATTGAATGTTGCTATCTAACTCCTGCGCAAAAGGTGGCATTGACCCGCACTGTCATGCGCGCCGGAGCGGCCTATGTCAAGACTTCGACCGGTTTCGGCTCCTCGGGGGCTAGCGAAGGCGATGTTCGACTGCTGGCTGAAACGGCTGCTGGAAAAATAGGGATCAAGGCCGCAGGTGGTATCCGTAATCTTGCTGATTTACGACTCATGCAGCGAGCCGGAGCAACGCGCATCGGGACAAGTTCGGGGGCGGTTATCATGCAGCAGTGGGTGGCTGGACAATGATGGCTGCGAAGTGTTTTCGCCGCGTTGTGCTGATTGTGCTCGACGGAGTGGGGGTTGGTGCCCTGCCCGATGCCGCTGATTATGGCGATCAGGGCGCGGCCACCCTCCCGCATGTTGCCAGGGTGGTTGGAGGTCTGAATCTACCGAATCTTCAGCGGTTAGGGCTTGGCAATATCTGCCCGATTAAGGGGGTTCCAGCGCAAGAGCGACCGAAGGCGTCCTGGGGAAGGATGGCCTGCAAGAGCGCGGGAAAGGATTCGGTTACAGGACACTGGGAACTCGCCGGGGTCATCAAAACCAAGCCGTTTGCCTGCTTTCCACAGGGGTTCCCTACTGAAATTATCCAAAAATTCGCTCTGCTTGCCGGTTGTGAGCCACTGGGCAATATTGTGAGCAGCGGCACAGATATCCTTTATCAACTTGGTGAAGATCACCTGCAGAGCAAGCGGCCGATTGTTTATACCAGCAGTGATTCGGTCTTTCAGATTGCCGCGCACGAGGATATTATCCCCCCGACTGAGTTATACCGTCTCTGTGAGGCAAGTCTACAGATGCTACGGCCCTATGGACTCTGCCGTGTCATCGCACGTCCCTTTATCGGCGATAATGCAGCGAATTTCAAGCGGACTTCAAAACGTCATGACTTTCCGGTTGAACCCCATGAGGAGACACTCCTCGATCATTTACAGTCACACCGGATTTTCACCTGTGGTGTCGGTAAAATCGGTGATCTGTTCGCTGGCCGCGGGCTTGATCGAAGTGTGCCGACACGCTGTAATGCCGAGGGCCTAAAGGTCTTGCTTGCGACCTTGGAAAAACAGGGCGAGGGGTTGATATTTGTGAATCTGGTTGATTTCGATATGCTCTATGGGCACCGCCTTGATCCTGCCGGCTTTTACACCGGACTTAAGGAGTTCGATTTGGCTCTGCCGACGCTTCTTGAGCGCTTGGGTGATGATGATTTATTGTTGATTACTGCCGACCATGGATGTGATCCGACGACACCAGGTACCGATCATTGCCGTGAATATGTCCCCTTGTTGGCCTGGTCAAGGCGGCTTGTACAGGGGCGTTTATTGGGGGCGCGTGAAAGCTTCGCCGATGTCACGGCAACCCTGGTGGAAAATTTTGGTTTGGGTCGATCCAAAACCGGCAGTTTTCTTTCCGAGTTGCTGGGGTAAGACGGCAATAACATCCTTTTGCATAAATTTCAGGGTCATTTTTCGGGCTCTAAACCGTTATTCAGGGAGAGAATGATGAAATTTCTACTGTTTTTTTTGCTGCTGGTCAGTCCCGTTTCTGTCTTTGCCTTGACGGCTCCAGAGGTTGTGGTCACAACCGGAGTAGAGAATCGTGCTCCGGTAGATCTGGTTGAGGTTTACCCTGCTCAGGCGGGGCGGCTCTACTGCTTTTCGCGAATAGAGGGGGCGGTTCAGGATACCCACATAGAGCATGTCTGGTTCTACAAGGGGCAGGAGATGGCCCGCGTCAGTCTGCCGGTACGTTCGGCACGTTGGCGGACCTATTCGTCGAAGAGGATGCTGCCGGAGTGGAAGGGGGAATGGCAGGTTCGGGTAGTTGATGCCATGGGTCAGGAATTGGCAGAGGTCACATTTAGAGTCGAATGATTAAGGCAGAGCGCCCTCCTTAGATGGAGGGCGCTCTGTTCCTTTTACTTTTTTTTCTTTTTGGCGCGGGCTTTGGCCAGGTTGTCGGCTAGGCCCCGGTCGACGGCCATCTGGCGGCGACTTTCAGAGTAGTTGCGTGAGGCAAGAGACTGGCTACGCGGGATGTCGAATTGAGCGCGATAATCTTTGGGAGTCGTATCGTGGGCGGTCCGCAAGTGACGTGACAGGGTCTTGAACCCCTTACCGCAAATCATGCAGAAAATTTTATCTTTGCCAAAGGCTTTTTTGCGACTGACGACGGGCTCGTCCGAGGTCTCTTGCACTTCAGTCAATAGTTCTCCCCGCTCCAGTGCAGTCAGGGTATTATGCAGTTCATTGAGTTCTGAAAACATTTCGTCTTTTGACATTTCAGTTTTCGCCAGGTGCGCTGAAAGAATCTGGGCTGCAAGTTCTGTTGGTGTTGCCATGGTTGTTCTCCTTTGAAGATGGAATGATCAAATATGATCATGAATAAGCATAAAGCTTCAGAGTTTTAATAGCGTATCTGTGAGAAAAAGCAAGATACAATTTTAGTTTTATAGGTATTTATCAATGAAATAGGCATTTATTTTTTGTTTTTCCCGCAATGGGCATCGGCTTAAGTGTTTTTTTGGGCTATTTTTAAGATTTTATCTTGGTTATTATATGACTATAAGAAAACATATTGAAGATCGGGAAAAAACGATTCTTTCTGAATATGCCTGCCGTAGTGTAAATTCGAGGGGGCGAATAAAGGCGGAACCTCTCTGTACTGTGAGAACAATTTTTCAACATGATCGCGACCGCATACTTCATTCGAAATCATTTCGGCGTCTTAAGCATAAAACCCAGGTTTTTCTATCCCCTGAAGGGGATCATTACCGAACACGATTAACTCATACTCTCGAAGTTTCCCAAGTGGCGCGTACTGTGGCACGGGCTCTAGCGTTGAATGAGGATCTGACTGAGGCGATTGCCTTAGGGCATGATCTGGGGCATACCCCTTTCGGTCATGCAGGGGAGAGAGTGCTTAATGAGCTGGTCCCGGGTGGTTTCCGGCACGTTGTTCAGAGCTTGAGGGTCGTTGATTCTCTTGAGAAGGATGGACAAGGGTTGAACCTGACACATGAAGTGCGCGACGGCATTTTGAAGCACTCAAAAGGGCGTGGCCCATTATTGGCACCCGATGCTGACTCCCGGGCTATAACCCTCGAGGGGCAGATTGTGCGATTGGCCGATATTGTCGCCTACGTGAACCATGATCTTGATGATGCGATTCGTGGTGGAGTCGTCAAGTCGCAGGATTTGCCGCAGGCGATTATGCTCGAGGTCGGCGACACCCATGCTCATCGTATCGGGCGTATGGTCAGTGATTTGATTGAGCAGTCGCTGGCAACAGATGGATCATGTATCTGTCTTTCTGAGCAGATGGATGATGCCATCCGCGCCTTGCGTGCCTGGTTATTTGAGAGGGTTTATGAGGTCGATGCCGTACATATTGATTTTGTTAAAGCTTCACGGATGCTCCGCGAAATTTACATCCACTTCGTTGAAAACGAGCAAGCATTTGTCGCTGCTGGTGGGCGAAGATTTGAAGGGGATTGTATAGAAGTTTCCGTTGCGGATTTCATCGCCGGGATGACGGATCGTTTTGCACTGGCTTTATATAGTCGGCTTTTTTTGCCACAGCCGTGGAGGTCCCTCTGAATCGAGGTAACCCATTGATTTTCCCAAGGGAAAAACTTGACACTCTGAAAATCAGTGTGCTAGCGTTAGCGCGTTTTCAGGCGCGGGTTGACCCATAGATTTTAACGGACACCCTTATTGATATGGATGCCATCTCTCGCAGACTGCTCTTTCGAATCGGAATCTACGGGTTTTGTCTTTCGCTGGACAATTTGGTCGAAATCCGCGAGCAGGTCATTGGATTAATAGATTATCGCTCGCAGGAAGCCAGGTCAGTCGTTGGTACCTTCTCCTTTCGGCAGACCAAGATTCCCGTGCTTGATCTTGCTCCGCAGTTGGAGCTGTTGCCTTTGAATTCTGGAAACGCCTTGATTTTACAAGGTGCTGAGGGAGATTGGGCGTTACTTGTGGATCATGTTGATGGGTTCTGCGCCGTTTCTGAAATGACCGATCTGCAACTACCGCATTTGCTGCAGCGCACCGGTTGGCGATGCTTTGACCGGGTTAGTTTATATTGTGGCAAGGCCTATCTTTGTCTCAATCTGGCGGCCTGTCATGACGGAGCCCCCTTGTGATTGGCAAGATCGGGTTGTTTCATCTGCAAGGCCGTGGTTATGCCGTTCCCCTTGGTCATTTGCTGCGTGTTGTGGACAATGGTTATGTCGCTCCACTGCCCCTGCTTCCTGCGGGGGTAGCGGGGATGCTGGTTTTGGAAAATCAAATTATCCCGCTACTCGATTCTGACTGGTTGTCAGGTGTGCCTGCAGGATGGGGGTTGCGAGCGGAGTTTAAGGTTCTGGTAGCGACCGAATATGGCTCCGTCGCTTTGCCGGCAGATCAAACGGTTGGGATTGTTGCCGAGAGTCGCTGTCTGCAGATTGATTCTGTACCCCGGGCGGGGTTTATGGCAACCGACCTTGGTTATTGTGGAAAACGCTATCAGGTGTTGAACCTAGATCTATTTAATATGAGCCTGGTCCATCCCTGATTTGGGGATTATCCTTGGTGCGAGGAGGCATCGAATGTTGAAAAAACTGCTTTTGGCCGATGACAGTCTGACAATCCAAAAGGTCGTCGGAATTGTCTTCGCTAATCTGGACTATCAACTTCTGATTGCCGACAATGGTGATGCGGCACTTGCCCTAGCTCGCAAAGAGTTTCCCGATCTAATTCTGGCAGACATCGGTATGCCCGGCAAGGATGGCATCGAACTTTGCCAGGAAATCAAGAATGACCCGGCCTTAAGTCAGACTCCCGTGCTTTTGTTGCCGGGTGCTTTTGAAAATTTTGACGATAAAAAAGCAATTGCTGCAGGTGCTGATGGTTGGCTTATCAAGCCGTTTGAATCAAAGGTCTTGATCTCCAAAGTTGAAGAATTGTTGGCTGCTGCGGCCGAAAAGTCCGATCTGATCGGTTCCGACCCTGAACCCCTTGCAACTGAGTCGGTATTTGAGCTCGGAGCGGATGAGTCTCTTGCGGAGTTCTCAAGCGACAGCGTTGAAATGGCCGAGCCGCCCGAGGTTGAAGGGCCTGTCTATTTTGAGAGACCTGAACCTGTCGCAGAAGAATCAACCCATTTTGTCGTCCCGGAAACTGTTGTTGCTGCGGATATTGCGGATTTCGAGGTGTCGGAGAGTGCCGGTAACAAGGTTGTTGGATTGGCTGCTCCAGATTCGCTTGTGGAGTCGATCAATTTAGAGGTCCCTGAAGCCGTTGAACCTGCGGTTGTCGATGATGATATCTGGGATGCCGTAACCTTTGAAGAGGAAGATTTGCAATCTGAATCAACTCAGTCAGAGATTATTGAAGAGTTGATGGCTTGCGAAGAGCTTACCCCGCTTGTCGAAGAGGTCGCTCCGCTTATCGAAGAGGTCGCTCCGCTTATCGAAGAGCTTACCCCGCTTGTCGAAGAGGTCGCTCCGCTTATCGAAGAGGTCGCTCCGCTTGTCGAAGAGGTCGCTCCGCTTGTCGAAGAGGTCGCTCCGCTTGTCGAAGAGGTCGCTCCGCTTGTCGAAGAGGTCGCTCCGCTTGTCGAAGAGGCTGTCCCGCTTATTGAAGAGGTTACTCCGCTTATTGAAGAGCCTAAAATGACCAGCGATCTTGAGGACGAGGTTCTTGATCTCGCAGAGGATGATATTATTGAACTCAGTGAAGAGGATATCTTTGAACTCGAAGATGATGCCATCATTGAGGAGATAACCGAGGAACCCGTTGCCCTTCAGCCTGAAGTTCCTGAAGTTCCTGAAGTCGCTGAAGTCGCTGAAGTCGCTGAAGTCGCTGAAGTCGCTGAAGTCGCTGAAGTCGCTGAAGTCGCTGAAGTCGCTGAAGTCGCTGAAGTCGCTGAAGTCGCTGAAGTCGCTGAAGTCGCTGAAGTCGGCGGCATTGATTTTTTGGCACCAGAGCCGGTCGTGGCCGAAGAATCGGCGCTTGAAACGGATGAATTTGTTTTTGAACCAGAATCCGCAACGCCTGTTGTCGATGAAGAATTTACGATTTCAGACGAACCCTCCCCTGAGACCGAAGAGGACGTTCCCTTTGTGTCTGCCGGAGCGGTGGATGTCGCCGCCGTTGAGGCACAGTTGAGCCAGCTTGATGACTCCGTAATGGAGGAGCTTATTAAGAAGGTTGCAGGTCCGATCATCGAGAAAATGGCCGCCAAACTTCTTGAACAGGTCATTTGGGAAGTGGTTCCTGATCTTGCCGAGAGCATGGTCAAAGACGAAATTCGTAAAATCAAGGATGGTGTAAACTGACCTTCCCGGTGAGCTGTTTCGCTCTGTAGGAATATCCCGGGGGGAGGCAGCGCTTGGTCTAAGTGTTCTGCCTCCCCCCTTTGTCATACCCGCCCGTTGTCAGACTTGATAGCGGGCGACCTTTGTGAGGATAAACAGTAAAATGGAAAAATTGCCCAAAGGGTATGAACCCCAACAGGTCGAGAAAAAGTGGTATCAAAATTGGGAATCTAACGGATATTTTCATGCAAATGAGAATTCCACAGCGGCCCCCTATTCGATCGTTATCCCGCCGCCCAATGTAACAGGTGTTTTGCATATGGGACACGCGCTGAATAATACCCTGCAGGATATTCTCTGTCGCTGGAAGAGGATGACCGGTCATGAAGTCCTCTGGATGCCTGGGACCGACCACGCGGGGATTGCAACGCAAAACGTTGTTGAAAAGCAACTGGCGGCCGAAGATAAGAATCGGCATGAACTTGGTCGGGACAAATTTGTTGAACGGGTCTGGCAATGGCGTGAAGAATCAGGTGGCCAGATTATCAATCAGCTCAAGAGCCTCGGAGCCTCCTGTGACTGGGAGCGCGAACGTTTCACCATGGATGAAGGCCTGTCCAAGGCGGTGCGTGAGGTCTTTGTCGGTCTCTATGAGGATGGGTTGGTTTATCGTGCCAATCGGTTGATCAATTGGTGTCCGCGCTGCCATACGGCCCTGTCCGATCTTGAGGTCGAGCATGAGGATAAAAAAGGTCATCTCTGGCACCTGCGTTATCCCGTATCTGGAACAGACCGCGTGTTGGTGGTTGCGACGACTCGCCCCGAAACCATGCTGGGTGATACGGCCGTTGCCGTTCATCCCGAGGATGAACGCTATACGGATCTGATCGGCAAGATGATTAAATTGCCGTTGACCGAACGCGAGATTCCGATTATCGCCGATGAATATGTTGATCGTGAATTCGGTTCCGGGGCAGTCAAGATTACTCCGGCCCATGATTTTAATGACTTCGAAATTGGGAAACGGCACGATCTGGAAATCATTAATGTGCTCGATGAGTCCGGAAACATTAATGAGAGCGGCGGCAGTTATCAAGGTCTGGAACGTTCTGCGGCACGCTTTAAGATCGTCGCAGATTTAGAAGCGCTGGGGTTGCTCGACAAGGTCGAGGATTACGCCAATGCGGTCGGTGAATGTTACCGCTGCAAGACGGTCATAGAGCCTTATATGAGTAAGCAGTGGTACGTCTCCGTCGGGCCGCTGGCTGAAAAAGCCATCGAAGCGGTTGAAAGCGGGCAGACCAAAATCCTGCCGGTTCAGTGGGAGAAGACCTATTTTGAATGGATGAATAATATTCAGGATTGGTGCGTCAGCCGTCAGATCTGGTGGGGACATCGGATACCGGCCTGGTTCTGTGATGATTGTGGTGAAATAACCGTCAGCCGCGAGGATGCGACAAGCTGTCGGCATTGTGGTTCGAGTGCGCTGCACCAGGAGACAGATGTGCTCGACACCTGGTTCTCTTCGGCACTCTGGCCCTTTTCTACCATGGGCTGGCCGGACAAAACGACTGCGCTTGAAAAATTTTACCCGACCTCCTGCCTGGTCACCGGCTTCGATATTCTCTTCTTCTGGGTCGCCCGCATGATGATGATGGGTCTTAAGTTTATGGGGCAGGTCCCCTTTAAGGAGGTCTATATCCATGCTTTGGTGCGCGATGCTCAGGGGCAGAAGATGAGTAAGAGCAAGGGGAACGTGATCGATCCTCTGACCGTCGTCGATGAATACGGTGCTGACGCCTTCCGTTTCACCCTTGCAGCGTTTGCCGCCATGGGGCGTGATATCAAACTTTCGACCGAACGGATCGGCGGCTATCGTAATTTTATTAATAAATTATGGAATGCCAGTCGTTTTGCCCTGATGAATCTTGAAGGCTTTGATCCGGCGAAATCCAAACCTTCCGACTTTGAACTGAGTTTGGCTGATCAGTGGATTCTTGATCGTTTTGATCATGCGGTCACCGAGGTCGATCGTTGCCTGGCGGGTTATAAATTTAACGATGTAGCGAGTCTCCTCTATTCCTTTACCTGGCAAGAGTTTTGTGACTGGTACGTTGAATTGATCAAAGATGACCTGTATGGCGATGAGCCGCAGGCAAAATTACGTGCTCAGACGGTCCGTTATACGGTCCTGGGAGG
>JAKIUS010000527.1 GCA_021647445.1 Geopsychrobacter sp.
TCCTCAAGGGGTAAATAATCGCCGCCATCACTGGCGAACACAGGGCCTAACCGCCCGCATGTTTACGAAACCAAAAATCTCAAGCCCCCTGTTTTAGCGACTTTACGGGGTGGCCGGGAATTGCTGACTGCGATCGCCGTTGATAATGACCGGTTTTGTTGGCTGCTGTGTCTCAAGCACCACATCCACCTCCGCCAGCAGGGCTTCGGTCATTGCCTGGGCACCGCTGAGGCAGTCTTGAACCAGAACCGGTTCGGATTGTCGGGGTGTTTTGTAGGCAAAAATTTTCAACTGAGCAGTGATCGAGGCCATGTGGTCGGTAATACGAGTGATCGAAGCGAATGACTCCCGTGCTTTTTCTACTTCATGTCGGTCGAGCAGCAGACGACCGCTGGCAGAATGGGTCCGCATTGCTGCAATTGGTTGATTCAGCTCATGGACAATTCCGGCGGCCATTTGGCCAAGAGCCGCCAGTTTACTGCTTTGGACCAACTCAGCCTGGGTATTGCGCAGGGCGTGCTCGGTTCGGCAGTGTTCTTCGATCTCTCCCTGCAGGCGCAGGTTGATTGTTTTGATCGCTTCTGCTTCCCGTGCCTTGTGCCGGGATAATTGTTTCTGTCGTCGTTCACGTGCGTACATACCGAGAGCCAGCACCAGTAGCGATAGAATAGTGCCGATGGTTGCTACCGCCTGGGTCCGTTCCTGAACCGGTGCTAGTGGTGCCAGGTGGAAGAGCGTCCAGTCGAGACCGGGAATCGAACGGGAGAGCATCAGGTAGCTGAGCTTGTCGGCCTGGACGATTCGCTGTTCATCCCCCAACCATTTTTTTGTGTGCAAGGGTACCAGATCGAGGGGTTCGGTGCCGTATTGGCGCCCGGCGCGAATTCGCTCCCGCTGTTCTGTGGAGAGCTGTGACAGGCTATGGTATCTCCAGTCATTGCGGCTGGAAAGGAAGAGCACGCCATTCGCGTCGCTGACCAGTACGGTTTCTCCCCCCTCCCGCCAATCGTCCTGTAGCGGGTTGAGATCGACTTTAACTACTACGGCGCCGAGAAAACGTCCTTTTTGGTATACGGGATGAGACATGAAGAATCCGGGCTGACTGGTGGTAACGCCGATTGCAAAAAAGTGCCCTCGGCGACCTTCTTTGGCGGCGGTGAAGTAGGGCCGGAAACCATAATTTTTATCCACGTAGCTGAGAGGTTCGCGCCAGTTACTTGATGCAAGGGTGCGCCCTGTTGTGTCCATGACATAGAGTGTCTGACAACCGGCCTCTTGGTTCAATTCTTCCAGATACTGATTGACCTGGGTGGGAGTCCCGCCGGACTTGAGCAGCTCCTGAACTGCGCCGTTGTTGGCCAGAACGTAAGGTAGGTAAGCATAACGACTCAAGGCTCCACGCAGTGTTCCGGTGTAGAGGGTCAGGCGTTCTTTGCCCGTGTTTACCATAGATTCCAGTTCAACGGCGTATGCCCAGCGACTGGCCTGCCAGACAACTCCGGTTGCGATGCACAGGCTGGTGATTAACAACCACCAGGGAATAAATCTCTTGATGAAAAATTTCATTTTCAAGGCCCTCGCTTCAAGGGGATGGGGTTTGTTCAAGCAAGTATGCTGCCATTTGATTGCGTTGGTGATGTCTTGGCGACTTGGTATTATTCAGGTTTGTTATGGCAAGACAACCTATCTTTGTGGATTTGACTCCTCTGACCATCTTGTTGAACGGGCATAGCGATCACAGTCTAGCAGAGAACCCATATCCTGGACTTTCTGCTATGGTGAGAGGAACGCAACAAAATTGAATAAAAAGGCCATTTATGGATTCGACCTTCTCCCCGCCTGTTCTGAAGAGATACACCGAGCGCCCCTTTCCTGCGTATCGCTATCTGCCGTTTCAGCCCGGCATGGCCCATCCGCGCAACGATCCGGGCGGACATTCCTATGCTGAAGAGGAGGAGTATCTTCCGCCCTTTGCCATTGCGGATTGGCCAGACTGTGTGTCTTATCTCTATGCTGTCGATCTGTTCAATCACGGCTACTGGTGGGAGGCGCACGAGGCCTGGGAAGCGGTGTGGCTGGCGGCGGGTCAGACCAGTGAGGGGGGTCGTTTCGTGCAGGGCCTGATCCAGTT
>JAKIUS010000019.1 GCA_021647445.1 Geopsychrobacter sp.
CTTTAAGCAACCGAACAAAACCCATCTGTCAAAAGCTTGGCTCAGCACAAACCCTTAGGTCTCCGGCAAGCCAAGAGCATCATTAACAATATAGCATAAGAGCTTGATTACAAAGAGCTTTCGCTCAACGGGCCGACCGCTGGCACAATAATCGCTATTGAAACATTAGCACTAACAAATTACAGCCTAAAGATAAATCCGGATCCTACCGATAAAGTCAGTACCATCGCTTTGATGCTAAGCAACGAAAGGGACCGACCGATGACTCCAACAGCCCTGATCATATCGACCAAAAACCCGCCGCGCGGGGCACTCGAAACCAAAATAAACAAGACCGGCATTTTCAAAAAGACCTTGGTTTGTGAAAGCGGTGCGGCGGCCATTGCTGTCTTGCAAAAGCAGAGTATCGATATGATCTTCTGGGCTTTTGGTTCGCTGAACGAATCGACCGAGTGGCTCGACGCCATCCAGATCAATCCGGCCTGGACAGATCTGCCCCTGCTGATATTCACCAAAGAGGGTGAGCAGGAAAAACGTCTGCGCGGGTTGGAACTCGGAGCCTGCGACAGCGTCACCTTTGTCACCTCGACAGAGGAGTTGCGTGCTCGAATTCGCGGTCATTTAAAACGCTCACAACAGATTATCCATCTGCGTGCGCGCCGCGCTGAACTCTCGCAAATGGCCCTGAGCGACCCCTTGACTGGACTCGGGAATCGGGCTTCATTCGACCTACGTCTCGGCCAAGAGGTCTCGCGCAGTCGCCGCAGTGGCAGCACATTCGCCCTAATGTTGATCGATCTGGACCACTTTAAATGGTTTAACGATTGTTACGGCCACCAGGCAGGCGATACCATCCTGAAATCGGTAGCCAAAGCGATCGACGCCACCGCGCGTGATGCCGATGTTGCCTGTCGCTACGGGGGGGAAGAATTTGCGATTATCCTCACCAACTCAACCTCAATAAACGCCCAGAAACTGGCGGGTCGCCTGCATAAAGCTCTGGCTGAGCTATCACAGAAGCTGTGGCAAAATGATAACGCCATGACCGCCAGCATTGGGTTAACCTGCTTCGATGGATCACGTCTCGCCGATTCTGGCGAACTGATCAGCGAAGCCGATTCTGCCCTCTATCAGGCGAAACACAATGGTCGCAATCGAACCGAAATTTTTGAACCTATCATCACGGAACCACCGATCCTGCGGGACTTCAACCTGGACCACCAGGTCACGCCTCTTCACGCCATGTAAAAAAAGGGCCCGTCTCCTGCTTGGAAACGGGCCCTTTTCATTTCAACATAAATGAATGCCTCTAAGACACAATCCCCATCATATGAACCTTCAAGCGCAACTGCTTGCGCTGTTCGGCAAAGCAATATGCAACCAGCGCGTCACGATCTTCCTCTTCAATATCGACAAAACGCAGCGCCAACTGCATGACACCGCCCAAAAGAAAAGAGCGCACAACAGTCGCCGCGCATTCAATGACACAGGGCCGGGGAACATCCAGGATAATCTCCAAACCGACTTTACTCCCCTCACGCATCTCCTCTTTGACCGGGATACGAATACCGCCACCACTCAAATTAACCGGAGTTTGCACCGATTTTGCAGGTCCATGTTCATTGTCAATCTCCCAATAACTGACAGACAAATCGGCATCAACCCGAAAATATGCCCGCTTCTGATCAAAACTGGCGGTCCCCTCAAGGAGACGCAGTTGCAACTTGGTCTCACTTAAGACACTGACAACTTCAGCAGAGAGTTTTTGCGGAGAACCGTCGGGAGCATCAAAGGTGATACGACAACTGGCCTGTTCATCAAAAGTGGCTGGTTGCAATTGATCGGGCAGGAAAGTGATTTCAAAAATCGGCGGCGCTGTTGCCATGGCAACACCATCGACAACGGTAGACTCTCCCCCGTGACGAGGAAGGGATATTTTAACGACACGATACTCTTTTAGATATTTTAAAACTGACATCAACGGCCCATAGAAGAAGCTAGCAGCCTGTCGGACTATCAGAGCTGAAGCGAAAATTTGGCTGTTTGAGGTCAGATTTTAGCTCATTTGAGAGTAATAGCCGTAGCTATTGGTCGAGAAGGAGCTAAAATCTGGGACAAGCAGACGGATTTACAGCCAGTTCATGGAGAGTCCGACAGGCTACTAAAAAACAGATCAGGTTATTAACCAACCCCCCGCAAACCTCGCTGATCCGCTTTAGGCATCGCGTAACCCGCAAGGGCCATTCGACCGCCGTGCAACTGGTCTAGCTCAGCCGAAGTGACGGCCATAATGCCACGGATTTTTGGCAAAAGCAACTCGTTGAGCTCAAGAATAGAATTTATAAATTTCATACGCATACGATAAAGGGTGTGCCCTTCCCAAGCGGGAAGATCAATCTTCAAGAGAGGAAGCAGCAGCTCGTCCTGGCGGCTTGCCGCAGATTGCAACTGCTGAAGCTCACTCGCATGTTCCTGAATGCGCGAGAATTCACTCTTACCAAGCATCTGAGCCAATTTTTGCGAATGCTGATACAATTCACGATACTGTTCCACCGAAAATGCCAACAACTTCTCTGTCTGTGCATTAAATCCGCTCATGACTACCCCCTAAAGTGCTGCGGCAATGCCTGCACTGATACCGGCCGATTCACTTTTGACTTGTTTTTCCCGCGCCGTGATCCTGGCCGCTTCGACCCAGGCTTCGCGCAATTCACAAAGTATATTTTCGACCGAATCTAACTTTTCAACGTCACTACGGGCATTAACTGCGACCAATTCCCCAACCATAAACGTGTAAAGATCCCTGAGGTCCAGCGCAATTTCGCCACCAACTTCATAATCCAGGGTATTCGTAAATTCGGTAATAATCGCGAGGGCCTTTCCCACGGCGGTAGATTTTGCCCCCAGATTCCCACCTTCTATCTCCTGGCGCGCCTGGCGAACAAAACGGATCGCTCCATCGTAAAGCATAATGAGGATCTGCTCGGGACTGGCGGTCAAAATCTGGTTATTCTGATACTGATTCATATAGGCGTTCATAATTCAATTACTCCCGGTCAATAACGCAAACTACTCATTTGCTGCGACAAGAAACTACTTTGGCTGTTCAAACTGCTGACCAGCCCTTCCATGGCCGAAAACTGTGCCCGAATCATTTTTTCACGCGAAACCATCCGCGCCTCCAAACGTGCAATATGCGCGTCGGTGCGACGGATATTGCTCGCTGATCCTTCTTTTTTGCTCACATAAAGACCATTCAAGGTATCGGTCATTGAGGTTAGATATGTCGAGAACGTGCTACTGACCCCCGTGACTCCGGTTTCACCAGCAACCAGGCTGATCACGCTGGCAAAATCCTTGGTCGCCGCATCAGAATAGGTGACTTCATTAAAGAGGATAGTGCCATCCCGTTGCGTTTCAAAACCCAGTTGTGAAAGGGATGTGAAGGTACCTGTCCCTCCGGTCTGGGCAGTAGTCAACATATCCTGCATGCGCCGGGTCACAGAGCGCAAGGCCGAATCATGTCCCCAATCCGCATCTTTTTGCTTGTCAATAAAGGAGATGATGCTGTTATAGGCGGTTACAAAATCCTTAATTTTGACCTTGGTGGCATCCGGGTTTGAGCTGAGCGCCATGGACGTCGTAACCCCCGTGAGATTTTTACTCACCAATTCTAGAGTGACACCCGGAATACCATCGGTAATGGTATTGGTGTTGCTTTTAATCGAGATGGTATCTACCTTGATTTCTGCCTGGGTCGCCGCAACCACATTTGAGGTGAGGGGATTCGCCTCCGTTCCTCCTGTTAGTGCCGTGGCATCCAACGAAAAAGGGGTTGTCGCATCGACCGTATCGGCAGTCAGCACCAGCCGATAGGGGGTGGCACTGCCGTCATTAATAATCGAGGCGGAGACCCCCAGCTTAGCTGCATTTATCGCTCCGGCAATTCCAGCCAGCGAATTATTGGTTGCATCGATGGTGATGGTTCCGGGAACTCCGCCAACATTAAGCGTTAAATTTCCGGTCCCGAAGGTTGCAGTCGAACTGCTGGTGTATCCCTGGCTGACATCTTTCTGCCGCTGGGCCAGAGAGACAACCTCGACCTGATAGTTTCCCATATTTGCGGTACTAGAAGCGCTGGCGGTAAAAAATTCGCTGGTACTCAGGGTAACAGACGGCGTATTCAGTTCGGCAGGGGTGTCAATCGCCTGTGATTTAAGCTTTAAGGTGTTGAGCTTTGCATCCAGATCACTAAAGGCCTTCAAACGACTGGCAAAAAAGGTTTTATCCTTCTGTAATCGGTCGATGGGCCGACGTTCTACCTTCATCAGCACATCAATAATCGAATTCGTATCTATCCCGGTGGCCAAACCACCAAATGTTACCGAAGACATAACTCCTCCGTCTGCCGCAACGAATCACGCGCAATTACGGTTTTCGCCTAAAAAACCTTAGTTCCAAACCGCTATCAACCTTGGGTATCAACCATATTCCCACGCAGATCATCCAACGCGGCCCGCATCGCCAGAACTTCCTCTGCGGGAACCTGGCGAATCACCTCCTCGGTTTCACGATCAACGATCTTAACCACCAGAACATTCGATTTCTCATCGTTTTCAAAAAGGACACTATACAGGCCATCCTGAGCCAGGCTCTTGATCTGCTTGAGCAACTCTTCAGGCTGAACCTGATTTGCCTTCTTGGCATCCTGGGCATCTTGCGGCGATTCATCCTTTTGTTTGCGGGCATTGGAAACCTTGTCCGCCGCAAGGAACAAAGGGGATGATCCCCCGGTGGGATTATTCACTGCTTCAATATTCATAACGACCTCCCCAACTCAAACATCGGGTGCTTCATTAACGCGCCAAGTCAGGGAGCGAATATCTCGCTCCCTGACCTTGATTGCTTTCGTACCCCGTTAAATTACCTGAGCAGCGAAAGTGCCAACTGCGGGGTCTGATTGGCCTGGGCAAGAATCGAAACCCCGGCCTGTTGTAAGATGTTGTTCTTGGTCATTGCTGAAGTTTCAGCCGCGATATCGGCATCCAGAATCCGCGAACGGGCGGCAGACAGGTTTTCCGAAACATTTGACAGATTCGAAATGGTTGATTCAAAACGGTTTTGCGCCGCACCCAAGGTGCCCCGATTTGTATCGATGGTCTTAATTGCCGCATCAATCTTAACCACGGCCGCCGAAGCATTGGCCGAGGTATCAACCGCAACTGTACTGGTATCAAGACCTGCGGTACCGGTGCCAGTCGAATCAAAAGACTGGGACAGGCTGATATTGATTGTCGAATCGGCGTTAGCCGAAACCTGGATAGAAGCATTCAATGTTCCGTCAAGCAACGACTTGCCATTGAACTGGGTCTTGCTGGAGATACGATCCAACTCTGAATTAAGTTGGTCAACCTCAGCTTTGATTGAAGTACGGTCAGCCGTGGTGTTGGTATCGTTACTGGCCTGAACCGCCAGCTCACGCATCCGTTGCAACAGGTTGGTGCTCTCCTGCAATGCGCCTTCAGCCGTTTGCGCCAGAGAGATACCGTCATTGGCGTTTCGTACCGCCTGATTCATGCCGCGAATCTGCGCCGTCATGCGATCAGAGATCGCCAGACCAGCCGCGTCATCCTTGGCACTGTTGATCCGCAGACCCGAAGAGAGCCGCTTCATCGAATTCATCAGGCCTTTTTGTGATTTTGCCAAGTTACGTTGTGCGTTTAAAGAACCAACATTAGTATTGACTGATAATGCCATGATATTCCTCCATGAGGGTGGTTAGTGAGAGCATCCTTGCTCCCAGTTAAAAGGTTTTTACAGCTTGCGACAGACGGCCCCATACACCACCTTTCCCTGCCTATATTGCTGCCTGGATCTCTTTTCGGCACACCTAAAACCAATCTTTAGTAAAATTTTATCTTTTCCCCAGAACAATTCGTGGAACTAAACTTTTGCCCCAAAATGACCGACACAGTTAAATTAGCGCCTCTATACACCTCTAGCTCAGGAGTCTCATCGTGGACCAAACCACCATTGACATTAAAAATATGTACGAAGACTACCCCTACCCGGCAGGAGAACCCGACATGCGTGCCGGATTCGATGTGCGTCTGCTTCTGAGCTACGTTGAATCTGCTTGCGCCCCAACCAAACAACTGCATGCCTTGGATGCAGGTTGTGGCCGCGGACTGGGGTTAATCGGTGCCGCGGTGTTGCAACCAGAAGTCCGATTTCTCGGTGCCGACATCAACCAAGTCGGGCTTGCCGATGCACAGCACAATGCCGCAGCGCGCGGATTGAAAAATATCGGGCTTGTCCAGGCCGACCTTATGACCTTAGAGGGAATCGAGATCCCACCCGGAGGTTTCGATGTCATTTACTCTTCGGGAGTGCTGCATCATCTGTCTGATCCCGCAACCGGCTTGAAAAATTTACGTCAGATTCTCGCCCCCCAGGGGGTAATTTCACTGATGCTCTACGGAAGCTACGGGCGCCAGGCGCTCTATCGACTGGTTGAGAGTATCGACCTGCTGGCCCCAAAGGAACAGAGTATCGGCCAACGCCTGCCCGCTGCCAGACTGCTGGCACAAGCTGCCGAGCAGACAATTTTTACCCAGAACTTCTGGAGCTCAACGGCCCAGGTCAATGAGGTTGAATTTGTCGACCGCTGCTTAAACGTCAACGAAACCAGCTATACCATCGAAACCCTGTGTCAGTTGCTAGATAACGCTCAAATGAAAATTGTGCGTTGGACCGAACCTGATGATTGGTCGGTCAGCAAACTCTTCCACGACCAACAGTTACGCACGCAACTGAACAACCTAAGCCCCATGGCTCAATATCAGATCATCGAAAGACTCTTTGAACGCCCCAAACTTGAGCTGATTATCTGCAAGGCCGAACATAATCTGCGCGCGCATATCCCTGATCAAGAGTTAGATGATCACAATTTCGCCTTAAACCCAGAGATCTCCTTACTGGTTGAAAAGCGTAATCTTAACCAATCTCAACGCATAGAATCCCTCTGCTACAAATTAAAGGCCCAGGAACCACAGAAAATTTCCGATCCACTGCTGGCACAAACCCTAATGCTGATCATCGATCAAACCACCAGCTTTAGCGGAAAGGAGCTGTTCTCTGCTCTGGCATCTCAGGGTGTCAGTCGCGAAGAAATGGTTCCGGTCTTAAGGACACTTTTTGAAAAAGAAATCCTCTTTTCCCCACATTAAAAAGGTATACTACCGACATCATTATCAAATTAAGATCATCCCCCTAAGCCCCATGATGAAGTTTAGCGAAATGAATCAAGCCAGACCTGCACACCCCATTCATATTCACCCTGAACGTGCCGTTGCCTTTATCGTCGCGCGTCTCTCTTCATCTCGCTTTGCGGCCAAGCAATTACAAAAAATCGGCGGGCGATCAATTTTAAGCTGGATTATCGATAGTCTGCGCCAGTGCCACAAACTCGATGAAATTGTCATTGCCACGGTCAACGAAGCGGCCAATATCCCCCTGCGCGAGCTGGCAGCTCAAGAAGGCCTGCCCTGTTTCTGGTATGAGGGTGAAATCGATCATGTCACCACGCGCCTGCGCAAGGCCGCAGAAAAGCATAGCGCCGACATCTGTCTGCTGATCAGTGCAGATTGCCCTCTAATCTACGCACCTGCGATTGATCAGCTCATCAGCGAACTGCGCGCAGCACCAGAGGCCGATCATCTGAGCATTCTCCCCAATGGAAACGGACAACTTCCGGCACTCGAAGGGGTCCAGGTTGCACGTCTTAGCGCCTGGCAACGCGCCGATGATCTGGCAGATCGTCCAGAGCTCAAAGAACATCAATTTCCGCTGATCTGGCTGAAACCTGAACTATTCCAGGCTCAGACATGTCGACTGGCAGCAAACCTTTATGCACCGGCCCAACGTTTTTCGGTCGATACCCATGCCGATCTTGACTTCATGATCGAGCTACATGACCGGCTAGAAAAACAGGAACGCCCCTTCAACCTGCCCGAAGTGCTGAACTTAATGAAACAGGATCCAGACCTGGCGATGATCAATGCACATGTCCATCAACGCCGACTGGTTGAACCTGATCACAAAGCCCTGTTTATCGTCGACTGCGGAACCCCATTTGGCTGTGGCCACCTGATGCGCTCGCTGGAACTGGCCGACCAACTGACCGAACGCTGCGGCTGGCCGGTGACTTTCATGATTGATGACGAAAAAACCGCAGATCTGCTGCAAAAACGCGGACGATCTTTTGTCTGGGGGGCCTTCGCTCGCCAAGCTAAATCAACCCGTAACCATGTAACAACCCACATCAACGAACACTCCAGCTCCTACAGTCTGCTGCTCATCGACATTTTTGACCAGCGCGGCCCCGAGCCTGGCTGGCGCAAAAAGCTTCCAGGCGCTACGCCGATTTCCGTTATGGACAATCGACGAGATTGGGCGGCAGAAGCCGATCTGATCATCACTCCGGGGGTCACGGCGGCCCCGTTGTCCCCGGCTTTTTCGCGTACTAAAATTACGCATATCTGCGGAGCAGAAAATATCATTTTGCGGCGCGAGATCCGCCGAGCCAGGGCGAAATCCTATGCAAAAAACCTCGACCTGCTTGTCTATCTTCACGACCCGCAGAAAATAGCATCCATAAAAAAATTCGCAACTGACAACCAGTTGCGTTGTACTATTCTGGATAGTTTCACTAAGGAGATGCCCCGCCTCATGGCGCAGGCTCATTTCTTTATCAGCGGTTTCGGAATCAGCTTTTACGAAGCACTGGTTCTTAACACCACGCCGGTATGTTGGCCGGACTCGAACGCCCACCGCAATGATGCCCTGAATTTTTATCGGCATTTCAACCTGCCGGACTGCCTGCTGGCAAGTGCCGCCGACCTTGAGCAGCGGCTGCTCCCCCTGATCAAAGGACCAACACCACCCAGACCACAAATAAGCGATGGCACCCCGAGGCTAGTGAACAGGCTGGCCAGACTCGTTGCAAAACAGATCGCAGCGGAGGAAGAACGATGATGCCAGAAGTTCTGGGCAAGGACCTAGGCACCGTCCCCTTTATTCGAAGCTCCAAAAACTTACGCCAAATCCGCGTTGCCAATGATAAAATCATCCAAATCGAAGACTAATTTCTGCACCAGGAGTTCCCTTGCTGCAACGCCATCTCACAATTATTCGCAATCGCTGGCCAAGGGTTGCCCACACATTGGAAAAGGCACCCCCCTGCGGTTTCCAGGAAACTTGCGACACAAAGGTCGCAACGTTAGTGATTGATGGTCTTCATCTCGGCAGCGCCTACAACCCGCGAGCAGAAGCCGAAATACAGGCGGACCTCATTCCACCAGAGTGTCCAACGGCCTGGATTTACGGTTTGGGTAACGGAGAATTACCCACGACTCTTCTCCAGCAACACAAGATGTTGCACACGCTTCATGTCATCATCATGAATCCGGCGGTGGCACTGGCTTCGCTCAGCTTTTTCAATCATGATTACTGGCTTCGCGATCCCAGAATCCAACTTTCGATCGCTGCAGACCAGCAGGCACAGACACCGCTGGTTGCGATCCCGCCCTGTCTTGAGCTGGCATCTGAAGAATCCGCGCGCCTGCGTGATCTGGTTGCCCTTGAACTTGAATCCCCCTTCCTGCGGCAACAACACAGCACACTTAATCCCGAGGTCAGGGATCGCATCGCATCAAACAAAAAATTTGTCGAGATTGACGGAGATGTGCAGAGTCTTTTTAAAACCCGTCCGCAAGGGCGCGTCATAATTGCTGGGGCAGGGCCATCTCTGGGCCTGAACATCGAACAACTCAGGACAGAACGAAAATCAGCGACCCTGATTGCGGTCAATTCATCACTCAAACCACTAATGCTGGCCGGCATCACCCCGGATATCGTCGTCACAATCGACGACAACCCAAAGATCCTCTCATGCTTTCAAGGCTTTGATCTAAAGCCGCTAAAATCGATCCCACTGGTCTACTTTCCACGTGTCCCACAAACAGTTTTAAGGGTCTGGCCAGGGCCACGGCTGGCGGCGTATACAGAGCATTCCAGCTATACCGACATCGCGCAACAGCTCCCACGTGGTAAACTTTTCTCATCGGGTTCGGTTCTCCATTCAGCCGTCGATCTAGCCGTCCAAATGGGCGCTGCAGAGATCATCCTTTTTGGTGCCGATCTGGCGTTTCCCGGAGGGCAGAAATACACACCGGGCGCGGGTTGGCAAGAACTTGAAATTTCACGACGCAGACAATGGGTCTTAGATGGGCAGGGACAAAAAGTTGAAACCATCCCCTGTTTTCGCGGTTATCTGAGGGATCTTGAAGACTATATCGCCCGGCAGACCGAGGTCCTTTTTTATAATTGCAGTCTGCAGGGTGCACATATTCGCGGAACCCAACTTTGGCAAAAGGAACCGGGATGAGCACAGTACAACTCATCAACGCCTTACAAGAGACCGCCAGAGCCTTTCGTCAGGGACAGGAGGAAACGGCCAGCCAGGACCTGAAC
>JAKIUS010000528.1 GCA_021647445.1 Geopsychrobacter sp.
AACCCTAGGGGGGTTTCCCCAAGGAATTGCAGAAGATTATCCTTAAGGATGAAGAGCCGCTGACCTGCCGTCCCGGTGAACTGCTGGAGTCTATTGATCTGGTCGCCAAGAAGGCTGAGCTGGAAAAGAAGCTTGCGCATCCGGTTTCAGAGCGTGAGGTTCTTTCGGCGGTTCTTTATCCCGGTGTGTTTGAAGAGTTTGATCGGTTCCGCCAGCAGTATTCTGACACCTCGGTGCTGCCGACACCGGTCTTCTTTTATGGCTTGGATGCCGGGGAAGAGGTGACCATTGATATTCAGGAGGGGAAAACCCTGATCATCAAGCTCAACGCTATTGGTAAAGTTCATGCGGATGGAACGCGTAATATCTATTTTGAGCTCAACGGTATGCCGCGTTCTGCCGTGGTCAAGGATCTGTCGGTTGAATCTGATGTCGTCAGTCGTGTCAAGGTTGATCTGGATAATGCAAATCAGATCGGTGCCCCGATGCCAGGTAAAATTTTCAAACTTCTGGTTGCGGTTGGTGATGAGGTCAAGCAGGGCGATACTTTGCTGGCAACCGAGGCGATGAAGATGGAGACCAACGTCAAGGCCGTACAGGATGGGAAAATTAAAGAGATTCTTTTCAATGAGGGTGAACAGGTGGATCAGGGCGATCTGCTGGTGGTATTCGAGTAGCAAGTCGGAGAGACAAGCGGCGTCTGTCGACGCCCGCGAACTCGTGATGCAGTGTTGATCGGTCGGTCCCAATGGGGGCCGACCTTTTTTTTATCGACTGAAGCAGTCAGGCTGCTCAATGAGTGTTCTTTTGTCGCTATTTCTATGCGGAGGATTGCGGCAGGGCCTGCGCTATGCGCGCGCGAATGTCTGTAGCGTTGTCCATGGTGAGAATCTCGACGGCGACCTGACGAGCTTCGTGTGCGGAGATCTTGCTGATGAAGTCTTTGAGGTGGGGAATGTAGGGCGCTGAGAGTGAAAACTGGTCTATGCCTAACCCGATCAGGGCGTAGAGGCAGCTGTTGTCGGTCGACATCTCTCCGCACAGGCAGAGGTCGATCTCGCTTTTGCGTGCGACATTGGTCAGATCGGCAAGGGCGCTGAGGATTGCTGGATGGAGCGGATCGTAGTAGCTCTGCACCCGTGGATTCGAACGGTCGGCGGCCAGCATGTACTGAATCAGGTCGTTGGTGCCGAGGGCGAAAAAATCGACTTCTTTTGCCAGGTGCGGTGCAAGCCTGACCGCTGCCGGAACTTCGATCATGGCGCCGATGGGGATATCGCTCAGAAAGTCGATCTTCTCCCCTTGCAGTCGGGTCATGGCATCGGCGACAAGTTGCTGGCAAGTCCTTATCTCTTCGAGGGTGGAGATCATTGGGAAGAGCAGGCGGGTCGGACCGTGAATGCCCGCCATGAGGATCGCTTCTATCTGGGTCTGAAAGGTTTCACGGTTGTCGAGGCTGATGCGCACCGATCGCCAGCCCATGAAGGGATTGTCCTCCTTGGGCAGGTTGAAGTAGGGCAAGGCTTTATCTCCGCCAATATCCAGGGTGCGAATGGTGACCGGCGCGCCGTTGAAGCCCTCGATGACCTTGCGGTAGAGCAGGTATTGATCCTGGCGATCGGGGAAATTGCTGCGTGCCATGTAGGGGAACTCGGTGCGGTAGAGACCAACCCCTTCGGCACCGTTGCGTTGTGCAACATCGATATCGCTGAGCAGGCCGATGTTTGCGCGCAGATGAATGCGTACCCCATCGCTTGTGAGGGCGGGTTTGTCGCGGAGCAGGTTCAGTCTCTCCTGCTCCTGGGTGCGGTCGAATTCGAGACGGAAGTATTCGTCAAGGATAGCTTCAGTGGGATTGAGAAAAACACAGCCTGAGTTGGCGTCAAGGATCATTTCCGTGTCGGGTTCGATGGCCGACATCGCGCCTTTGACCCCGATCAGTGCCGGGATGCCCAGGGCTTTGGCCATGATGACTGAGTGAGAATTGGTCTCGTTCGATTCGATCAGCAGGCCCGAAATTTTTTCATGATCGATAATCGCCATATCAGAAGGCAGGAGTCGTTTCGCCACCAGGATACCGGCGTGGTGCAGTTGTAGACTGCTCGATTCCTGGCCCAGCAGGTTG
>JAKIUS010000529.1 GCA_021647445.1 Geopsychrobacter sp.
TGCCACAGGAAGTCCGTGGTGACAATGAAATCTGTCTGACCCTGCCGCAGACCGGGAGCAATCTTACTGAAATTCTGGATGACCTTGAACGCCAGTTGATTATTCAGACTCTGCGGCGTGAAGGAGCTTCACAGACTCGTGCTGCCGAAGCGCTGGGAATCGCACGCACAACTCTGAGGTATAAAATGGAGAAATACGGCCTGATTGAGCACAACGAATGACAGTTTCCTGTCACTCCTGTAGGGGCATACTTGGATCTGGATATCGCTGACGAGCCGACATACTCCCGGATTCGCGCACTTTTGAGAACGGGGTTTAATCGAATAACACCCATGGTACATTCTTTGCTCAATCTTAAAGCCTGACTTTTCATGAATTATCGATTCACCCTGTAGGAATGAAATCATTTTGCTTGTACGCCTTCTCATCCTCTTAACGCTTTGCCTGCTCTGCGCCTGCACCGATATGGAGCCAGATCGGCTGTACGCCATTAAATTGGATCATGCGCCAACGGTTCAGGACTGGGCAGCAGCCCTGCCGAAGACGGTGACGGTCAAGGGGGGGCGCATTAATAAGGTCGATCCCCTGCCTGAGATTGACCAGGATACGGTGCATACCTCTACCGCTAGTTGTCATCATGGCTCCCGTTTACCCGTCCCCGTTCCCATCGATATGCGCGCCTATTACACTGATACCGATATTTTCTTGCGTCTCAGCTGGAGCGATCCCACGCGCAACGATAATATGCGTGGTTGGTATTTTGATGGCAATGCCTGGAAAAGTCGTGGTGATTTCGAGGATGGATTCGGTATTTTGTGGGATATCGAAGGCAAGTACCCTGACTTCACCTGTTCCTATGCCTGTCATCTCGACGATTTCGGCGTCAGTGGACAGAGTTTTCGTGGTCATAACCGCATGAAACTCTTTAAGCAGGGACCGAAACTCGATCTCTGGAACTGGAAGGCGGGCCGGACCGGGCATCTCTCCTTCGCCGATGATCGTTTTGTTGATCAGGACGGCATGCACGGAGATCTTCCCGGTGAGCTCTTTCATCCCAATTCCCTGCGCCAGGTGCGCCCCGAGTTGGCGGGTGAAATCTTCGGCGAAGGGGATCGCCCCGTCTACGATTACGATGGCAATGCGCTTGATGGGCAGGTCGTGACGATCTTCTCACGAGCGCCGGGCTATCTGACCGACCGACCGGTGGCTGATCGAGCCGATGTTGTTGCGCGATCGACCTGGCAAGACGGACGTTGGACGGTCATTCTGCGGCGCGCACTTAATACCGGCTCTTCGCGTGATGCCCGTTTTGCGCCGGGGGAGAGCGCGGCAATCAGTTTTGGGATCTCTTTGATGGATAATTCTTTGTATGAGCATTATGCTTCGACAGTTTCACAGACCCTGGTGTTGTTGCCGGTGGCGGATAAGACGCTGTCTCAGGAGTGAGGAAAATATGAAAACAGGATTGTACCTTTTACTGTTGTTGCTGACATTAACCCTCTTCGGGTGCGGAGAGCAGTCTAAATCGGCAAAAAATGTAAAGAAGGAGTTGGTCAAGGTGCAGGGGCTAGTGGTTGCCCCGCTCGAGAAGGCGTCACTCTATATCTACAAGAAGGGGATGGACCTTTACGGCCCGGCTTTTGCCGTGTCGGATGAGACCGATCGCGAAGGACATTTCGGCATTTCTCTGCCCGAGGGCGAATATGTTGTGGTCATTCGTAAACGTGCCAGCGGGTCCACCGTTGGCCCAGTCGTCGCGGGGGACAATCGCAGCGAATTTATCCCTTTACAGGTTAAAAAAGGCATGACGCAGTTAAACATCAGTGCACCGATCAAGATCGGTGACAAGCGCCGCCTGACCAAGCAGGATGAAAAGACCATGACCGGCTTCAGCGGCCAGATTACCGATGCCGATGGCAATCCGATTGAAGGGTTACGGATTCAAGTCTACGATCATGTGCAGATGTCGGAACGCCCCAAATATGTTTCGGAAAAGACCGGCCCCGATGGTCGCTACAAGATGTCCCTGCCTCAAGGGGGAACCTACTATATTGCGGCGCGCGACAACTTTGGCGGACCGCCGAAACTGGGCGATCTGTATGGACGTTACGATCAGGGGAC
>JAKIUS010000530.1 GCA_021647445.1 Geopsychrobacter sp.
TCACTTTTTGTCCCGCACCTTTCGGTGCGAACTTCAGCTGCCAGATTTTCGACCAGCGAATCGGTGAGATCCTGAATCCCCCCTGAAAAAGAGGTCAACCCCCCGCCGGGGCCTGCCGCACTAGCGACCTGCTTGCCCGCTTTGCGTTCCGCACGCTTTTTCTTGCCCAGCTTAGCCATCGCCTTGATGAGGCCCCCATACTCCTGCTCAAGTTGGTAGATACGCGGGAAGCAGCTCCGCAAGCTCATGGTTTCGGGATCTCCGGCGAATATTCCCGAGACCATGGGACCAATCAGGCGCTCGAGGGCTTCACCGCCGAGACGACGGCGCGCAAAATCAGCCAGGGTCTCATCGTCGTCTCCTCGTTTGGCAGAGATCAGCATCTCGCAACCGAGCCGAAACTTACCGGGCCAACTAATCAATTTAGAACGGAAAAACGAGAGAGCATCTTCGGGCAAACGATGCAAGGTTTCCGCAGCGTAAATATAGCGTTTGCGCGCATTATCGTTAGACCGCAGCAGATTCGCGTCAATCCCGAGACTGCGGCAAAGATCGAGTGTCATCGGTTTATTGTCGAGAAAACCGTTCGGCCCACTTTCATACAGAAAGCCATCCGACTTGACGCTCATCATCTTGCCGCCACTTCGATCCAGCTTTTCGAGCACAACAACTTTGATATCCAGGTTTTCGCTCCTGGCCAGATTTTCAAGAGCGTGGGCGGTCGACAATCCTGAAATTCCGGCCCCCAGAACAACTATTTTAGTCATATAAACTCCTTGCCCTTCCGATAAGTCTTATGAAAGACAAATTAAATTATTTCAAATTTTTGCGAAATATTAACGACAATACCGCTAGCCGTCAAGTATCACATCATTAACGATAAAAGCCCTTGACGTCACTGCGACTGGTTTCTATAGTTTTGAACGATTTCCATTAGCCGCATGCCTGCCGTCAGTTCGGTGATCATCCGACTGACAACCAAAGAAGGGGCCGCACTAAAAATGGCCAAAGACTATTACCAGATTCTCGGGGTTGCGAAGAATGCAGATTCGGCAACCATTAAAAAAGCATACCGCAAACTCGCGCAAACTCACCATCCGGATCGAAATCAGGGCGACAAACAGGCCGAAGAGCGTTTCAAAGAGATTGCCGAAGCCTATGCGGTGCTTTCCGACGCTGAGAAAAAACAGCAGTATGACCGCTTCGGCGAGAGTGGCTTTCATCAGCGCTACAGTCAGGAAGATATCTTCCGCAATACCGATTTAGGCGACCTGTTCGGTAACTTCGGTGGGGGCAGCAGTGAAGACCTCTTCAGCCAACTGTTTGGCGGGGGCCGACCACGTGGTCGGGGACCTCAACCCCCAGCTAAAGGGCAGGATTACTCCATGGAGATCAGCATCCCACTGCGGGTCGCCATCGAGGGCGGAGAACGCCGGGTCGAATACCGCAACGAAGGCCAGAGCGAACAGATCAATGTCCGGATTCAGCCGGTATCGAAGAAGGCTCCAAACTGCGCGTTACCGGCAAGGGTGGACCGGCTCCGGCTGGCGGCCGCAACGGGGACCTCTATCTTCAGATAAAGATCGATCCCGATCCGATATTCAAACGCGATGAAAACAATCTTCTGGTCGAGCTAAAACTCCCCTTCAGCCAGATCTGTCTTGGTTGCAGCGTTGAAGTCCCGACCTTACAAGGCAAAAAACGGGTTAAAGTCCCGGCCGGCATTCAACCCGGCGGGAAAATTCGTCTTCGGGGTTTTGGCGTACCAGCTTCCGCCGGAAGGCCAGCTGGCGATCTCTATGCGGTGATCAATGTTGATGTCCCGACGGAACTTGATGAAGAGCAGACAAACCTACTGAACGCCCTTACCGAGAGCGGCCTTTAAACCATATAAACAAACCATTCGAATAACTCATCAGCAGCCTGTCGATCTTCAAATACCGCTAATTCCACTACGGTGTCGTTAACGGCATTCTGCTTGCAAATAACCTCAGTCTGTAGCTATAGTCTTTGCTCCGCTTAACGAGGAGACGCTTCAATCGAACATGAATGATACTCCGATCCGCCATATGCTGTTCCTGACGATCCTGCTCTTTGTCATCCTCAGCAGTGGTTG
>JAKIUS010000020.1 GCA_021647445.1 Geopsychrobacter sp.
GCAAGCAGGGCTATTGGAAAGTCATAAAAAAATCGGGGAACTCGTTCTTCGACGATTCGGTCAACAGAGCGATTATCCGCTCGAAGGATCTGGGGCAACCTCTCCCCTCCGCTGTCACCTTTGACATTGTTTTTAACCTCAAGGATTTACAGAAGTGATGAAAAAAACATGCTCTTTTCTGTTGCTGTTCTGCCTCGGTTTTGCGTTTAACTCTCAGGCCATACGCATAGAGATCAGTGCGCCGGGTGAGCAGACCATCCCTCTGGCATTGACGAAATTTTTGCCCATGGGGAGTGCGGATCAGACCAGTGCAACCGAGATCGATGAGGTGTTGACTGCCGACCTCGATCTCTCGGGCCTGTTCGAGATGGCCGATCGGGCGGCTTTTTTGTCGGATGCCGAAAAATTGGGACTGCACAGCACCCAGGTCGATTTCGATCAGTGGCGTCTGCTCGGGGTTGATGCAGTGGTCAAGGGCGGTTATCGGCTTGAGGGCAATAAGTTGGTGGTTGAGGCGCGACTTTACGGTGTGGTAACCCGGCGCCTGCTGACCGGGCGACGTTATGTCGGTCGCCTTGGCGATGAACGGCGCATGGCCCACAGTTTTGCCGATCAGATCATGCAGGCATTGACCGGTAAGAAGGGGCCATTTTCAACCAGACTGGCCTATATTTCGACCCGCAGCGGGCGTAAGGAGCTCTACCTGATGGAGGTCGATGGCCATAATTCTGTACGTTTAACCGATCATCGTTCTATCGTTCTCGATCCCGATTTCTCACCTTCGCGCAAGGAGATCATCTATACCTCCTACAAGAAGGGAAATCCCGATCTCTATCGTAAGGAGATCTACACCGGACGCGAAGCACGTCTTTCCCATCGTCAGGGCTTAAATACCGGCGGTCGTTATCGGGCTGATGGCGGTGAGCTGGTCGTCACCCTCTCCATGGGGAATAATTCGGATATCTATCTGCTCGGTACCGATGGGACCATCCACAAGCGTCTGACCACCCATTGGGGCATTGATGTTGCGCCTAGTTGGAGTCCCGCTGGCGATAAAATAGCCTTTATCTCTGATCGGCGCGGTAATCCGCATATCTTCATTGTCGATATAGATAGCCTTAAGATAGAGCGGCTGACCTTTGCCGGTAAATACAATGCGACACCCGATTGGAGCCCGACCGGCGACTGGATTGTCTTTACCCGGCGCACCGAAGGACAGTTCGATATCTTTCTGATTCGACCAGATGGCAGCGGCGAGCATCGTTTGACCTTTGCCCCGGGGACCAAGGAGCATCCGCGATTCAGCCCTGATGGCCGTTTTCTGGTCTATTCCCTCGATTTGAAGGGTGAAAAATCGATCCACGTAATGCGCATTGACGGCACCGGTGATCGTCGTCTTTCGGCTCCTGGCGGTAACGATACCCATCCCGCCTGGTCGGGTTATTGGCAGTAGTCACAAGGCCAAATGGTATACGCTAAACTTCTCGGTTGGTGAGTAGGGGAGAAAAAGCAACCTGAGCCTGCTACGGCTGTTGTTTTTCGCTGGGCTTTTTGTATAATGGGGCGAATTACCTAGAAATCTTTTGTCGTTAAGTCGGCAATCATCGTTCGCGTTTGCGAAAGGAGTGGTTGATCATGCAACTGAAACCGGTGTTTAAATTAACTCTACTGCTAGCTATGGTATTGCTGCTGGCTGTGGGTTGTGCAAAAAAACCGAAGGCTGATGAAGCAAATCAGGTCGGTCAAACCGATATGCAACAAGAGCAGGTTGCAGATGTCAATGAGCAGGCCGTAACCGAGCAGGGTAATGGCCTGTCTCAGGATCAGTCGGCCATGTCTTCAACGATCTCTTCAGCAGTCTCTTCTTTGCAGCGCATCCATTTTGAATATGACCAGTATGTGTTGACTGCCGCCGCACGCGCAACCCTGAAGGATAATGCTGATTATATTAACGCCAAGGGTGTGAGTATCCGCATTGAGGGCCACTGTGATGAGCGTGGTTCCGACGAGTACAACCTGGCCCTCGGCGAGAAACGCGCTTTGGCTGTTAAAAATTATCTGACCTCAATGGGCGTACCTGCTGAGCGGATGAGTATTATCAGCTACGGTGAAGAGATTCCTCTGGTCATGGCCAACACCGAAGAGGCCTGGGCTCAGAATCGTCGCGCCGAGTTTAAAGAACTCAACTGAAAAGATTGAACATTTCAGTAAAAAGGTCGTACCTGATATTGGTGCGGCCTTTTTATATTCGGGAATGAGAAAGGGAATTCGATGAAGCGGCTACTCGCTCTTGCTTGTCTGCTTCTGCTGTTGGTCGGTTGTCTGCCGCCAGCTCAGTCGCAGCTCAAAGTGGAAAATGATCTTGAAGAGATGAAGCGTCATTTGGCTCGTCTTGAACAGGGGAGTAACGATGGTGGCAGTCAGTCGCGTCGTCAACTTGAAACCCTCGGCAGGCAGGTTGCGGAACTGCAGTCGGGACTCGATACGCTGCGCGTTGAGTTTCAGTCGATTAATGGCCGCCTCGATGACCTCGGGCGTTCCAACCAGCAGGCCACTGCGGATATGGCCCTGGTGCGTGATGATCTGTCGATGCAGGTTTCGGTGCTCGGTGAGCGTTTAATGACTCTTGAAACGAAGCCGGTTCCAGAACCGCCGAAACCTGCTCCAACTCCGGTTGTCACCAAGCCCCTAGTCAAGGTCAGCCCCGAAGCGCTTTATCAGTCGGCATTGGATAAAATCTTGAAAGGAACCGATTTTGCTGGTGGTCGGGCTGAGCTTAAGGCGTTTATCCAGCAATATCCGCAGCATGATCTTGTCGTAAATGCTCAGTATTGGATAGGCGAGGCCTTTTACGGCGAGAAAAAATATGAGAATGCGATTCTGCAGTTTCAGGATGTGATTCAGAAATACAGTGATCATCCCAAGGTCGCCGCCGCGCTTTTGAAGCAAGGTAAGGCCTTTGCCGCTTTGGGTGATAAGGGTAATGCTGTAACGACTTGGAAATCATTGATTAAGACCTTTCCGCTCTCCCCCGAAGCAAAAAAGGCCAAACAGTTACTCAAGTAGATATTCCTTTTCAGGTACAATTGAAGAGAGAGGCCCCTGTTGCCTAAGGCACGGGGGCCTCTCTCTGTAATATCCAGGCAGACCTGTTCGGGGATTTTAGCGGTATAATGGATTGTCGCTCTTTCTTTGATCAGAGGCTGGTGATGTTCGTTTGCGTTTGAAGAGAAAGTTCATGCAAGGATAAGTCGATGGATGCAGCACAACTCTCAGAATTTGTAGATGAATTTAATTATATCCTGGGCAAGATCAGCAAATATCAGAAAAATAATCAGTACGTCTATCTGCGCGCATTCGACAGTTGGATGGGAAGTTATAATGCCGCTGTTGAACGCTTAAATGCGGATAAAACCCTGACTGTTCCCCTCTTTAAACTGCGGCCCGATGATTATTCACCGACTGGAAAATCGATCAATAAGGCAAGTGTCGTAAAATTTATCAAGTCGATCAATCATCAGGTTCTGCGCTTAGAGGAGAAGATTGATGAGCTACACGAAGCCGCGGCCTTACAGCTCGCGGTCCCCCATCCATTGACTGTCTTTTTCACGCGCGACAATGAGGGACAGCCTCTCGATCCCCCGGCTGACGAGCAACGGGTCGTTGTTGTCGTGCCTGCGACTGCAGAGGGGCGGTTGCTGTTTCATCAGGGCATTCAACCGGTTCTTGAATCTCAGGGGTTTTCCTGCTTCAATCTGGAGTGTTCGATGCTGGATGATGTCGGGCTCAGCGAACTCTGCCGGGAGCCCTATGCCTGCCGATTGGCAATTTTCGATCTGTGCGGGCAATCCGCCAAGGTGATGCTGGCCTTGGGATTGGCCTATGGTATCGGTAAGCCGGTGATCATGCTTCATCCACAGCATGAAGCGCCCCTCGGTACGCTACAGAATATTGACACCCTTGGTTATGGTGATAACGCCGATATCAAATCGATGCTGACCCTTAGTCTGCAGTCGAACTTTAGGGACTAAAAACTGATGAATGGTTTGCCAGGAGAGACCAGCATGACGTTGAAACCCGCTAAACCCTGCCGAGAATCACGGACCACTAAGACTTCGATGGTTCTGCCGCCAGATACCAACAACTACGGCACCATGTTCGGTGGCAAGGTGATGTTTCATATCGATGATATCGCCGCCATCGCCGCGACCCGTCATGCCCGCACCTCGGTGGTCACCGCCTCGACCGATTCGGTCGATTTTCTGCATCCGGTCCGTGTTGGTCAGTCGGTCAGCCTTGAGGCCTTTGTCACCTGGTCCAATCGCACCTCGGTAGAGGTCTTTGTCAAGGTTGTTTCCGAAGATATGCTGAGCGGCGAACGCACCGTCTGCGCCACCTCATTTGTGACCTTTGTTTCCATCGATATCAAGGGTCAAAAACAGATGGTTCCAGGGGTGATTCCCGAGACCGAACTGGAAAAGTTTCTGTTTGAAGGCGCACCAGAGCGCGCCAAGAAACGCCTGGAGAAGCGCGAGATCTCAAAAGATCTGGCCGTCAGGTTCGGCACCGAGAGTTTTTGAACGCGCAGCTTTCCGTTCTGCAGAAGGGATAAACCCCACAAGGCAGATTGGCGTACAATGAAAGAGACGCAGCGGAAAGGAGTGCGCGGATGAAAAAACATATCCTGCTAAAATCGTTTCTTATGTTGACCATGATATTGGTCCTTTTTGGGTGTAGCAGGCCGTATAGCTTAAGCCGTTTACCTTCACCCACGGTTGTTCCTTATCAACTGACCCTGGATTTTTCTTCGACCCTTAATGACTTGTATTATATCTTTTCTGGTCCGGCATTCACTTACGACCGCTTTCCGGTCAATGCACGCTTGTCGGCCCTGCTCAGAGGTCAGACCGGACAGCAGTCTTCGCCTACGGCATCAAACCCGGTGGTACTTAAAATCCGCATTGAACAGTTGACGACCGGTTTTGAAGAGATTGGATTTAACCCCGTCGAGGGTTCGGTCTTCCCGGTTATGGCTAAATTGACGCCCGGCAGTGGCCAGTTTCTGCTGGCGAGTGGCATCGACGGCACTGGCGGGGATTTTCCTCTGCCTGAGGCCACCCATAAATCAGCGAATATGAAGGTTTTGTTGCAACTAGAGAGGGCTGGGCAGTTGTTGGCCGAGAAGACGTTGGACGTTGCCTATACCGAAAGTCATTACTGGTATGATGAGGATAGTGTCTTGGTCGATTATTATCGTTACAGTTACGCGCCGGTTTTAGATGAGATCTATCGCAAGGTGCTGGCTGAGACCGGGGATTTTGTTGCGCAGGTTTTGGGGCAGTGACCTAAGGAGGCTGTTGATGAGATGGTCTCTTGGAGCTTAATAGTTACAAAATCAATTTAATTTTTTACTCAAGAGGCCTATCCCCTCCTCCAGCCCTTCTAGGGTCAGAGGGAACATTCGGCCCTCCATGATCTGTTGAATCATGCCGACCGACTGGGTGAAGTTCCACCAGCCCTGTGGGGTTGGGTTGAGCCAGATCGCATTCTTGTAGGCTTCAAGCAGGCGTTGCCCCCAGACATAGCCCGCCTCGTCATTCATGTGTTCGACGCTGCCGCCGACCATGGAAATCTCATAAGGGCTCATGGCCGCATCGCCGACGAAGATCAATTTGTAGTCGGGGCCATAGGTGTGGATCAGTTCCCAGAGATCGAGTCGCTCAGCCCGGTAACGCTGGTTGTCGCGCCAAACGCTTTCGTAAACAAAATTGTGAAAATAGAAAAATTCCAGTTGCTTGAATTCGGCTCGCGCGGCCGAGAAGAGCTCTTCGCAGATCTTGATATGCTCATCCATCGAGCCGCCGACGTCGAAGAAGAGTAGGACCTTGATCTTGTTATGCAGCTTCGGAACCAGCTTCAGATCCAGATAGCCGGCGTTGTTGGCCGTAGCGCGGATGGTGTCAGGAAGATCGAGAACTTCCGGCGCGCCTTCACGCGCGAAGTGACGCAAGCGGCGTAATGCGACTTTGATATTGCGCGTACCCAGCTCAACCGAACCATCCAGGTTTTTGAATTCACGCTTATCCCAGACCTTGACCGCCCGCCGATGGCGGGACTCTTCCTGGCCGATCCTGATACCTTCAGGATTGTACCCATAAGCACCAAAGGGCGATCGCCCACCAGTGCCGATCCATTTACTGCCACCCTGATGACGCTCTTTCTGCTCAGCCAGCCGTTGCTTTAAGGTCTCCATCAGTTTTTCGAAACCGCCGAGAGCTTCGATTTCGGCCTTCTCCTCTTCGGAGAGGGTCAGTTCCGCGATCTTACGCAGCCATTCCTCGGGAATGTGGGTTTCTAATTCTTCACCAAGGCTGGTCACTCCTTCAAAGTATTGGGCAAAGACCCGGTCGAACTTGTCGAAGTGGGTTTCATCCTTGACCAGACAGAGCCGCGCCAGATAGTAGAAATCTTCCACGCTGCCCCAGACTACCTGTTTGTCGAGAGCTTCGAGAAGACTCAAATACTCGCGGATGGAGACCGGAACCTTAGCCTGTTTCAGTTGTAAAAAAAAATCGACCAGCATTGGTGTGACGCTTTCACTAAAATCGGGGAGATGATCCAGAGGGTGATAAACGTATAAAGGTAAGGGAAATAATAAGAGTTCACCCATCTCTTTAATCTGACAAAGCTTTTAAGAGATCTCAGGTTTATTATTCATCGCGTCTGGATACTAAACTCATCTGTTCGGTGAGTTGGATGACACTTATTTGCCGCTCTCACGCGGCGCATCCTCGCCAGCCACAAGCGGTTTGCCCTCTTGCCAGGTCACGGCATACTGGCCCAGCCGTCTTTTCTTTTCCAAGGTTTGCGCTACCGTCTTCCGAAGTGATCCCAGCAGAACCTGGCCATCTTTTGAAAGTGTTTTTTTCGAAGTCGAGCTCATATATCGGTCTCCAGTAGTGATTGAAAAAAATCCTCGTGAAGAATATTGCGATGATGTTTTTTTTGCTCAAATACCGGCACAGGGTTTTCACCATCATTCATGAAGCAGAGGCAGTGATCGACGCGATGGCTGAAATCGTTGAGCAGATTGTTCAGGCTGCGTGGAAAGCGTCGTTCGATGTCACGCAACGGGATATTGTGACCACCATGCACCACTCGTTCAGCAACGCGCAGCTTCGACATTTCAACACTGGGTAAGGCCAAGTATACCAATTCCACCCGCCAGCCGTCACTTTGAAGCCGCGTGATTAACCGCAGATAGGTTCGACCAGCCAAAGTGGTTTCAAAGGCGAAGTCCTCACGTTGTTCAATGCGCGCTTCGATCTCCTTCAAAAAGATCCGACTGGCAGCGAGCAGTTCCCGCTCGGGCGCCAATGGCGACAGACCGGCGGCGATCAGGTCGGCATTGATGAAATGAGTGCAGCCCGCCACCTTAGGCAGGTATTCCAGTGCGAAGGTGGTTTTACCCGCGCCATTGGGTCCGGCGATAATCCAGCATGTGGGCATTATGTAATCTCCAGATACTCAGTCAAACGGTCAACGTCCGCGCCGAGTCATGCCGACCAGCCGCTCAAACAGACCCAGATCCTGCTCATTCTTCAGCAGCGCACCATGCAACGGTGGGATCGCCTTGGCGGCTTGTTTGCTTTGCAGCACCTCGGCCGGAATCTCCTCGGCGACCAGCAGTTTGAGCCAGTCGAGCAGTTCGGAGGTCGAGGGTTTCTTCTTTAAACCAGGAACTTCGCGCATGTCGAAGAAGGTTTCGAGGGCGTTTTTGAGCAGGTTCTTTTTGATCCCCGGATAGTGAACCTCGACGATCTGCTCCATGGTTTCGGCTTCGGGAAAGCGGATGTAGTGGAAGAAACAGCGGCGCAAAAAGGCGTCGGGCAACTCCTTTTCATTGTTGCTGGTGATGATGATCACTGGCCGATTTTTGGCCTTGATCAACTGGCGGGTTTCATAGACGTAGAACTCCATGCGGTCGAGTTCCTGCAACAGATCATTGGGAAACTCGATATCGGCCTTGTCGATTTCGTCAATGAGCAGTACCGCGCGTTGTTCCGAGTCGAAGGCTTCCCACAGTTTACCCTTGATGATGTAGTTGCCGATGTCATGAACGCGTTCGTCCCCGAGCTGCGAATCGCGCAGCCGCGAGACCGCGTCATATTCATAGAGGCCCTGATTGGCCTTGGTGGTCGATTTTATATGCCATTGAAAGAGCGGCATGTTGAGGCTTTTTGCCACCTCTTCGGCGAGCATGGTCTTGCCGGTCCCCGGTTCGCCCTTGATCAGTAGTGGCCGCTCCAGGGTGATGGCGGCATTGACCGCCAGGTTCAAATCATCGGTTGCGATATAAGAGGAGGTGCCGGAAAATTTCATGGTTGTCTCACCCTGTATGACAGTTTGTTGAAGTTATCATCGCATACTACAATCGATGGAGGAGGAAGCCAATAACCGATGAGTAGCGAGGATGTGTTTTTTAGCTTGTCAGAGATCAGGCGAAACCCCTGGGGGGGTGGTCGAGTCGCAAATGTTAGAATTTCGCCGATCTTATCCCAGGCCTGGGTAACCGGTGATGCGGTTGATTGCCAGATAGAGTGGTCTGACCCGCCGGTAGAGTCGTTGGTAGACTGCGTGATAAAGTTCTGCGTACAGCTCGACCTGCTCCTGCTGTGGTTCCACAGCATCACGGACCCGAACCATCTCTCCCAGCGCGCTGGAAAAATCACCGTGTAGCCCCAGTCCGACGGATGCCAGCAACGCCGCACCGAGACCAGAGGTTTCGTGGGTGCTCGGGATTCTGACCGGCAGGTTGCAGATATCGGCCGTAATCTGCAGCATCTGTTGGCTCTGGGCCCCTCCACCAGAGGCCCGTAACTCCTGCATGCGGACCTTGCTTCTTGCTTCGAGCCGTTCCTTCCCCTCGCGCAGAGCATAACCGAGCCCTTCCAAGATCGCTCGATAGACGTGTCCTCGGGTGTGGACATCGCCGAAGCCAAGCATTGCCCCCTTTGCTTCTGGGCCTGGGTTGCGCAGGCCCGGCCCCCAGGTTGGCTGCACCATAAGCCCCATGGCGCCGGGCGGAATATCGGTAATCAGCCGGTCGAAGATCTGTTCCGGGGAGAGTCCCTCCTGTTCCGCCTGTAACTGTTCACGGTTGCCGAACTCACGGATAAACCAACTGACCAGCCAGAACCCCCGGTTGTGAAGAATCTCAAGGTTGTAATGACCGGGGATGGCGCTTGGATAGGCTGGGAATGGCGGGATCGGCTCGATGTAACGCTTTGAGGTGGTGTTGATGGTCGTTTCCGTACCGTAGCTGATGCTCCCAATTTGTAGGTTTGTCCCCCCGGAGCCAAGCACTTCGCAGGCCTTGTCGGCGGCTGCAGAAACGACCGGTAGAGAGACGGGCAAGCCGGTCTGCTGTGCTGCGCTGGCGGTCACCTGGCCGAGCAGGGTGCCAGGAGGGAGCAGTTCAGGAAGCTGTTCCTTTGCCAGCGGCAGTGCTTGCCATTTCCAGTTGCCAGATTCGGCCCAGCACTGACGGCGATAATCGAAAGGGAGATAGCCGACCTGGGCGGCACTGGAATCGGCATAGCGGCCGGTGAGCCGAAAGTTGAGATAGCCGGAGAGGAACAGCACCTTGTGAGTCTGCGCCCAGATCTGTGGTTGTTCGGCGCGGATCCAGTTGATTTCAGCTTGCGCCTGTAAGTCTCGGATGGTTTTTTCAAGACGTAGCAGTTTGAATAGCAACCGGTGACGACGGCGTAGTCTGGGGAGTTGGGTTGTTGTTCGCTGATCCAGATAGAGGATCGCCGGTCGCAGCGGATGACCATTGCGATCGACGTTAACCAGGGTGGCCCGTTGAGTGGTGAGCGTGACTCCAACCACCGCCGGTTTGAAGCTGGCATCTTTCAACCACAGTCGTTGCACGGTGGCGCAAAGCTGTTGCCAATAGTAATCTGGATGCTGCTCTGCCCAACCGGGATGCGTTGAAAAATAGGCTTCGATGGGGCTGGTGACCCGCGCCACCAGTCGGCCTCGCAGGTCGAAGAGCAGGGCGCGGATACTCTGAGTGCCGACATCGATGGCGAGCAGCAGTTCTGGCTGTAGCGCAGCGCTCATCGATAGGCCTGTTGCAATAGTTGACGGTAACGGGCGACCTCTTGTTGCCAGTGCGGCTCTGTCCAGCCTAGCTCGCTGGTTACCAGTTGTTGCAGGCGCGGCTGCAGTTCCAGACCGCCGTTGGTCAACATCAGACCAAGACGCAGGCGGCGCAACAGAAGATCGTCCAGATGATGAACCTGCTCGTGGCGTAAGGCGTGTCGGAGTTCGGCCCAGAGATAGGGAGTGCCGG
>JAKIUS010000021.1 GCA_021647445.1 Geopsychrobacter sp.
AGACCGTCGGCCGCCCGGATGCTGATGCGGGGCTGGGGTTGGAAATCTATTGCCGCGCAACCAGCCCGTTTCGGCGATATGCCGACATCGTTGTGCATCAGCAACTGACAGCGTATATCTCCGGCCGCGAGCCACTGCTCGCGTCACCGCCCTTCCGTTTCGATCATCCCCGTGAGCTCATCCTCTTCGGCCTGCTCGGCTTGGTCTGCGCCCTGCTCGGCAAGTTTTACGTTAAAGTCTTTTATGGCATGCGCGACCTTTTCCATCGTCTGCCGATGCCTAACTGGCAAAAACCAGCGCTCGGCGGACTCTGTCTCGGCATTCTGGCCATGTTCGTTCCCCAGGTTTTAGGTTCAGGTTACGGCTGGGTTCAGTCGGCGCTCTACGGCAATATGGCGCTCTGGGTGATGCTGGTCATCGCCTTTGCCAAGATCCTGGCCACCAGTCTAACCATCTCTTCTGGCGGTTCCGGTGGGGTCTTTGCACCATCGCTGGTCATCGGTGCCATGCTCGGCGGGGCCTTCGGTGCTTCGGCCGAAATTCTCTTTCCTCTCTTAACCCAGGATCCACGTGCCTACGTGTTGATCGGCATGGCCGGTTTCTTTGCCGGGGTTGCTAACGCGCCCATCGCCACCCTGATCATGGTCAGCGAGTTGACCGGCAATTACGGCCTGCTCGCCCCCCTGATGCTGGTCTGCGTGGTCGCCATGCTAACCACGCGCAAAAATACGATCTACGAAAAACAGGTCGCTGGCCGCTTTGATTCCCCCGCTCATCTCGGTGATTTCGTCATCGATGTTCTCGAAGGAATTACCGTTGCTGACTTGGCCGACAAAGGCAGACCTGCGGTCTGTATCCCCTCGGGCATGCCCCTACCTGACATTCTGCAGAAGATCGCCACGGCCAAGGGTGCCTACTACCCGGTGGTCAACGACGAAGGTTTGATGACCGGAATCTTTTCGGTCAATGATATCCGGCGCATTCTCAATGAGGATATCCCACCCGGTTTGATTATCGCGCAGGATATCGCCACCCAGCAGGTTATGACTGCCAGCCCCGAGGAACACCTGCCGCTAGTCATGAAACGTTTGACCGTGCGCAATCTGGATGAAATTCCGGTCGTAGACCCCGACGAACCGCGAAAAGTGCTCTACATGCTTTCACGCCGCAATCTGCTGGCACACTACGCCGAACAGGTTGAAAAGACCCGGGAGGGGATGGCCGGATAAAATAAGGGATGTGATGGATTCTGTTGACGAGATAGAAAAGGTTATCCACGATTTCTGGGACTCTGCCCCAAGTAATTCCCTGCATCTTGCCAGCGGAGAAAAAGCCTGGGCCGAGCCACATGTCGCCATCGCGCGCGGTGATGACCCCCTCTTTCGACAGAACAAGGAGTCGATCGGCCCCTTCCTATGGACTCCTGAAGAAGCTTACGCCTTAGCCTTCCCCGAGGCTCCTGTTCCAGCCGCAGCCCTGCGCGTTATCAGCTACGTTCTACCACAGACCCCCGAAACCAAAATTGATCAAGGGCGGGAAAAAGAAATACCGGCCGAACGCTGGGCGCGTTCCCGTTTTCATGGTGAAAAGTTCAACTGTGCCCTGCGCCTGCATCTGGCTAAAACCCTTACTCAGGCCGGACACCCCGCAGTTGCTCCAGAACGCCTGCCCGGTTTCGGCTACCAGCAGTCAGAGACCTTCGGTCTGGCCTCCAACTGGTCGGAGCGCCACGCGGCCTTCGTCGCCGGACATGGCACCTTCGGTCTCTCTGATGCCCTGATTACGCCCTGGGGCAAGGCGGTACGCTTCGGCTCGGTGGTTGCGCACATCGAACTTCCCGCCACCGAGCGCGTTTATGGCGACGACCACCAGGCTTGGTGTCTCTGGTACGCCAGAGGAACCTGCGGTGCCTGTGCCGTGCGCTGCCCAGCTGATGCTATCACCACCAGCGCAGGACACGACAAGCAGTCCTGCTTAACCTATATCCGCGAGACAACCGCCCCCTACGCCACAAAAAACTACGGTACCGGCGCCACGCCCTGTGGTCTGTGCCAAGTCAAGATCCCCTGCGAAAACCAGGTTCCGCCAGCGTTATTTTGAGCTAGCATAAGTTTTTAGCTCAAATCAGCATAGGCACTCTAAAAAGAGAGGAAACACCATGAATAAGTTCACGATTCATACAGTCGAATCCGCCCCTGAAGAGAGCAAACCCCTACTGGAAAAATCCCAAAAAGCCTTCGGCAGGGTTCCAAGTCTGCACGGCGTACTAGCAGAAGCCCCAGGCCTGCTCGATGCTTATCAGGTTCTGCATGGATTGTTTCAAAATTCATCCTTCAACAATGAGGAACTCACCGTGGTCTGGCAGACCATCAATGTGGAACATGAGTGCCACTACTGTGTCCCTGCGCATACCGCCATCGCCAACATGATGCAGGTTGACCCGGCATTGACCGAAGCACTGCGCAACCAGACAGCGATGCCCACCGAAAAACTTCAAACTCTGCATGACACAACCCTGGCCATGGTTCGAAGTCGCGGGTGTTTAACCGATGCTGAAGTCGAGGCTTTTTACGCGGTGGGCTATGAACAGCGCCAGTTGCTGGAAATCATTTTGGGCCTGTCGCAAAAAGTGATCAGTAACTACGTCAATCACATCGCCGAAACACCGGTCGACGACGCATTTAAGCCGTTTGCATGGCAGAAATAACCCTATTGCCGTAAATTTTCCTAGCGAACAGGCACACAATCCACAGGAGGAGCTCACGCAGACGACCCTGGCATTTGACGTCTATGGCACCCTGATCAACACCCAGAGAATGTTGAAAGCGCTAACCGGCATCAGCATTACCAAGTTCCCGGACTTCTGTTGTGAAAAAGAGATTAACCAGGGCACGCTGATCCCCATCCTCGAAGAATTTGAACCGGCCAATCGCGGCGGCCATGCGGTCTATCCACATCGCAGACACCTGTCGCCCAAGGAGGTGTTTGCAGCCGGTCAGGGATTGTCGAACAGCCCCTTATACATCAAGCCGCGATTCCTGAACGAGACACGTCCACAACTTTTCTCTATCCGCATCCTCAAATTTAGTGAACGCCACCGCAAATCCACCATCAAGCAAGCGGGCCACCACGGCGGACAATTCAAACTTTTGGAAAACTGACTGCTGACCGGTTAACGATAAATTGACCTGCATTTTTTGACCGACGGGAGGCGGATCCGCTACTGTTTTTATCGCACATCCACTGATGGAAATATTGACTAATTCTCCCTGCAGTGAAAGAGAATCGGTTCCATAAAAAATATCTTTTTTAAAAAGATTAAAGCGGAGCTCCGTCCTCCTTCCAGAACGATCAAGAAGCTCTTCTGCCTCTTTTAACGTTTCAACGTAAACGGGGCTATATCCCTGCACCCGTGCGGCAAAATTGAGGGCCTGCTTGTAGATCAGATTGTTGGTATTGACGACACGAACAACGTCCCGAACACCCTTGCTGGCAAAATAGTGCATGATTTTCCGAAATGTCGGGATTGCTGCTAAGTGACCAAAATGGCAGTTGGTGAAATCCGTTACGACATCAAAGCCCGGCTTTAAGTCGGCCACACTAAATCGCACGTCGGTAAAAAATCTTTCCACATCGATCTTGGTGACATTCCCGCCCACAGTGCAATAAAGCCGATTTTTGGGCATGTCCAGACGAACCTTAAAATTATTGTTGCTACCGGCCATTGAGCGCCTCACTTATTGCCGCTTCAAATCACATAGAGAGCAAGGAAAATTATATCCAGCACATTATAGCCAACACATCATCAAACTCAAACCATAAAAATTTGGCCAGTGAGGGTATTCCGAAAGCCGTCTCTAAAAAACAGGTGCGACGATATGCTAACCGACCGTTTTGCCAATGCCAATGCCAGGGCGGTAGCTTGCCGTGCTCCGCTGAAATCATGGCCGAGTCAGGCTGACCTCACTTTGCATCCAGCGGTGTATCATTGATCGGCAGATGCAGCAGGGTCGCCATCAGACCCAGTCCCATCGCGATCATCCAGACGCCGGTGTAGCTGCCGGTCAATGGGACGGTCGCCAGCCACAGGAACCCGATCAGCAGGCTGAAGCCGAGCGCGGTAACCGGTGTCATCGGCAGCAGAATCAAGCCGAGCATCAGGATGGTCCGGGAGATATTAAATACTGCTGAGCAAAAACTTGCGCCGTTTCAAATCCCCCAGCTTGCCGAACACCAAACAGCCGAAAATATTCGCCAAACCGATCAGCGCCAGCGCCGTTGCACCCAGATCGGATGAGAGCCCGCGATCGACCAGATAAGTCGGGTAGTGAGTGGCGATGACGGCGACATGAAAACCGCAGACGAAGAAGCCGGGATGGTGCGGTTCACAGCACGAAGCATGTAGAGACCTTCGACAGATACAGGTTTACCGCAGGCAGATGTTTGTTTGAAACTAGCGCCCGATTGGCGTATAAAGCAATTGGTGATACACCAAAATCTGTTTTTTACTCCACGAAACACTGACTTTTACAGGGGGATATGAGTTCTTCCCTTCTGACTGTTTTTATCCCGACCTTCTTCTTCGTCTCGCTGACGCCGGGGATGTGTATGACCCTGTCCATGACCCTGGGCATGACCATCGGCCTGCGCCGCACCTTCTGGATGATGTACGGTGAGTTGGTCGGCGTGGGTCTGGTCGCAGCAGCCTCGGTAATCGGAGTTGCGACCCTGATGCTGCAGTACCCGACAGTCTTCACCGTCGGTAAATACCTCGGCGGCCTCTATCTGGGCTGGCTCGGCATTCAGCTGTGGCGCTCGCGCGGCAAGATGTCACTTGGCGGGGATACGGCCCAGGCGACCAACTACTCACCACGCGATCTCGCAATACAAGGCTTTATCACCGCGGTTGCAAACCCCAAGGGTTGGGCCTTCTTCATCGCCCTGCTTCCCCCATTTATCAACGATCAGCAACCGCTCTTCAGCCAATTGAGCCTGCTTCTGAGCATTATTTTATCGATTGAATTCCTCTGCCTGATCCTCTACGCCAGCGGCGGACGGACCTTAAATCACAGTCTGCAGAAAAGCGGCAATGTCCGCTTTATCAATCGTATTGCCGGTAGCCTGATGGCCGGTGTCGGCATCTGGCTGGGACTCAGTTGAAAGTCACCGGTCTCTTTCAGTTCGAGCAACCCATTTAAAATCGCGCTATAATAACGAGCAGTCGGACTTTCTAGGGGCAGCCTGCCGGGCTTGCTGAATCGAAGCGAAACAACCTCAAAGGAGCGCCAAATGAGCAACTTAAAAATTCTCGGTATCTGCGGAAGCCTGCGCGCCAAATCGACCAACATGGGTCTGCTCCGTTATGCGCAGTCCCATACTCCAACCGGAATCGAAATCAAGATCGCCGATCTGTCGGCGCTCCCCTTCTACAACGCCGATATCGAGCAAAAACCCGACGCAATTCAGCAGTTGTTTAACCAGATAACTCAAGCCGACGCGCTGTTACTCGCCTGTCCTGAATACAATTACTCCCTTGCACCGGCACTGAAAAATGCCCTCGACTGGGCCTCGCGAGAACCGGACAATCGATTGCTCAGTGGCAAGCCTGCAGCGATCATGGGGGCCGGTGGCGGCATGGGAACCTCGCGCGCCCAGTACCATCTGCGCCAGGTCAGCATCTTTCTTAACCTGCATCTGCTCAATAATCCAGAAATTTTCTGCAACGCCTTTGACGGCAGCTTCGACGAAAATGGTACCCTGATCAATGAAAAAATTCAGGGATTAATCGGCGACCAGCTTGTCGCCCTGCAACAATGGACGCGCAGACTGAGCGCCTAAGGCACCATCCTAAACCCAACAGGGAGATAATCATGATCAAAGCTTATGCGGCCTTTGAGGCCGGTGGTGAATTAAAACCCTTTGAATATGAACCGGGTGAACTGCGAAGAACTGAGGTCGAAATCAACGTCGAGCACTGCGGCATCTGTCACAGCGATTTGAGCATGCTCGACAACGAATGGGGCATGAGCCAATACCCGCTGGTGCCCGGGCATGAGGTGGTTGGCACCATCGCCCAGGCCGGCGCTGATGTGACGAATGTGACAGTTGGCCAGAAGGTCGGCCTTGGCTGGCACGCCGGTTACTGCATGACCTGTCCGACCTGCATGAGCGGCGACCACAACATGTGCGCCAGCGCCACGGGGACCATCATCGGCCATCACGGCGGCTTCGCCGACAAGGTCCGCGCCCAGGCCGCCAGTGTGGTTGCTCTCCCCGAGGGGTTGGATGTTGAGAGTGCCGGGCCACTCTTCTGCGGCGGTGTCACAGTCTTTAACCCGCTGGTCCAGTTTAATGTCACCCCGACTTCAAAGGTCGCCGTTATCGGCATCGGCGGATTGGGGCACATGGCGCTGCAGTTTTTAAACGCCTGGGGCTGCAAGGTCACCGCCTTTACCTCAAGCGACGCGAAGAAAAAAGAAGCTCTTAAAATGGGCGCGCACCAGACCATCAACTCACGCGATGCCGGGCAGATCGAAGCGGTCGCAGGCCAGTTTGATCTGATCATCTCGACGGTCAACGTTAAACTTGACTGGAACGCCTACCTCTCCGCGCTGAAACCACGCGGCCGGCTACACATAGTCGGCGCAACCACCGAACCCCTTGATATTAGTGTCTTCCCGCTCTTGATGGGTCAGCGCTCGGTGTCATCATCACCGGTCGGCAGCCCGGCCAATATCGCACGCATGCTCGATTTTGCCACCCACCACGGGATCAAACCAGTCATCGAAACATTCCCCATGAACCAGGTCAACAAGGCGATGGATCGATTGCGCAGCGGTGATGCGCACTACCGGATTGTCTTGACTCGCTAGCCAGAAAACGGAAGAAGCACTATGAGCTACGTCTACTTAAATGACGAATTTGTGCAGAGTGAAAGAGCAAAAATTTCGGTTTTTGACCAAGGATTTCTGTACGGTGACGGCATCTACGAAAGTTTCCGCTCCATCGATGCACAGCTCTATCAATTTTCCCATCACTATCAGCGTCTCTGCCAATCGGCCGAGGCACTTAACTACAGGCTCCCCCACACTCAGCAACAATTAGAGCAGATTCTACGTAAACTTCGTCAACGCAACGAATTGAAAAATGCCTACTATCGGCTCACCATCACTAGAGGACGCGGCGAGATCGGATTTCAACGCGAAAACAAAAGCGACCCAACCTGCCTGATCATTGCCCGTGAGTTCAAGGAATTTGCTGCAGAGCATTACCAACAGGGCATCGCCCTGCGGGTTGCACAAATCAGGCGCAACGCCCCTGAAGCGATCAATCCCAAGATCAAATCAATCAGCAACTTAAACAGCCTACTCGGCAAATTGGAAGCCAAGACGTTAAATGCCTTCGAAGTGATCATGCTCAACAACAAGGATCTAATCTGTGAGGGAGCGGCCTCGAATATCTTCTGGAGCAAGGGCGGCTGGGTCTTCACCCCCTCAGAAGCTACCGGTCTCCTCGAAGGGGTCACACGTTCGACCATCATTCGGCTCTGTGAAACTCAACTCAACCTACGCGTGATCAGCGGCGAATACAAGCTACAGGATATGCTCTTCGCCGATGAGGTTTTCATCACCTCGACCTCACTGGAGGTGATGCCGGTAATCAGGGTCGATGATTTCACCATCAACCAGGGAGAAGTCGGACCCGTTGCCAGACGCTTGCGCGCAGCACTACACCGGGACATGGGGCGTTAAAACAGGATCGACTGCGGTCCCGGCGAAATCAATGCCCGGCAGCAACATCCGCAACAAAATGATCGATCTGCTCCCGGGTAACATTGGGTAAGGTCAGCAGATGCGAAGCGCCCTCGGCACTGGCAAGTTGCCATTTACTGCGGACTTTCGCTGACGGACTGGGAAAAACAACCGTCAAGGCATTAGGATTGCGCCAGGCATCAACACCGATCTCACGCAGACTGCGGCAGGCATAGTCTGCCAGACTAAGGCTGAGTTGCACCCGCTCACGAAATCCCTCTTCGCCCAACCGACGTATGGCCGTCCACAGGATCAGCGGGGTCAGTCCATTGCGTGAACCACTGATGGTGGTGTCGAGATTGCCGATATAGGCGATGGAACGGGCAATCCGCTCGACATGGCGCTTCTTGGCCAATACCAGGCCACAGGGGATGGGTGAACCGATAAACTTATGCCCGCTGATTGAGATACGGTCGGCTCCATCGGCAAAATCGAAAGCCGGCCGAGGATTTAAAAAGGGCGCAATAAAGCCGCAGAGCGCCGCATCACAATGAATATATGACTCAGCGATCGCCATCTCCTTAAAAATTTGCCGAACCTTGACCAGATCATCCATCCCCTCGGTCATGGTCGTCCCGATATTGGCGAACAGAATCGGCACCTGGTCACGATGCAGGCGCAGGGTTTCACGCAGATCTTCATAGTCGATCTCACCGCTCTTTTGCGCCCGAATCATGATATGAGGCATGCCGAGCAGATGTAAATTTTTACTCACGCTATAGTGAGTCGCCTCGGAAAAATAGACCATCGCCTTAGGGAAAAGCTCACGAGCCAGATACAGCCCATAAAGGTTTCCCTCACTACCGCCGTTAGTCACATAACCCCACCAGTTGTGCTCTTCGGCACGCAGCAGGCGCGCGGCAAACTCGAGCACTTCACGCTCGAATTCACGCGTATCGACCTGATAGGTGCTGGGCGCAAAAGGGTCACCGAGATTATTCAGCGGCAAGGACAGAAAATGGGACAGATCCTGACAAGCAAAATCCTTGGCGACCGGATAACCGAGAAACATCTCGGTCCGCTCACTGAGGCGTTTAAACAGTTGTGAGAGACGCGCCCGATCATGCGGGGCTAAAGCAGGAGAGTCCTGGTTATCATTGAGCAGGGTGGCAAGCGACATAAGAGGCCTTTCCAATAGATCGTTTAAGGAGAGCCCCGAGGATATCCGCAATTCGGATAAATTTCTTTTCAATATGTTATTATATTGCGGAATAATTGATCGCTTTTTTCAGAAATCGATAATTTTGAGATCGGATTTATCATGGCCCTTGATCGCCAGGAACGGATCATCCTCGAAGCACTACAAAAGGACGCAACACAGCCGGTCGCCGAGATTGCACATCACGCCGGACTTTCAACGCCAAGCTGCTGGCGCCGCATCCGTCAATTGCGCGAAGCTGGTTATATCCGCCGTCAGGTCGCACTGCTTGACGCCGCCAAGGTTAATTTATTGGTAACCGTCATTTCTTCGGTCACCCTGCGGGATAAATCGGTAGCCGGCCAGCGTGAATTTGAACAATTCGCGCAGGAGCGTGATGAAGTCCAGGAGTGCCTGCTACTCAGTGGCGGGCGCGACTATCAACTCAAGGTCATCGTACCGACCATCAAGTCGTACGAACACTTCTTGACCTCGGTGCTGCTAAATCTGGCTATTGTTGAATCTGCCGAATCGAACTTTGTGCTGCGTGAAGCGAAACAGACGTCGGCCCTACCTTTGGGACTGGTTGAGTAAATCAATCACAATAAACCGGTCCACATGCCTTAACGAAAAGAGAAGAGAGTATTATGGAAATTTGTGAATTGTGTGAAGAACAATCAAAACGAACACGCAACGGTAAGCCGCATGAGCACTTGTCTAAGATTGATGACCTGCGTATTTTTACCGGGAAAAAACCACGGGGCTATGAAGAACAGGACTACCAATGCATCACCTGCCAATCCAGATTTACTCACAGCACTGACAAAAATGATGTGGCCTGGACTTTATGGCGCGGGTAAATGATCACTGAGAGTCGCACCGAAACCGCCAAATGTGAGGAGATAAACTCCTCATTTATGGCGGTATTTTTCAATCAGCTACGGGAGTATCCTGTTCCGAGGCAGCATTATTTTCAAGCTTGTCTTCAAGCTTGTCTTCAAGCTTGCGTTTTTTCTTCTCTTCCTTCTTTGCTTTTTTAGCAATTTCTTTCTGGCGCTTTTCAAAATCGTAATTGGGTTTTCTGGCCACGGACAGCTCCTTTGGAAAAAACATTTAATAATAAAAAAAGGCCCCACGGAATCCGCGGGGCCTTTTTTGCAAACCTACGAAAATCTTATTTAGATTTTGCGAACATTTGACGATTGAGGACCTTTTTGGCCCTGAGTGACCTCAAAGCTTACCCGGTCGCCCTCAGCAAGAGATTTAAAACCCTCGCCCTGAACTTCGGAAAAATGAACAA
>JAKIUS010000531.1 GCA_021647445.1 Geopsychrobacter sp.
TGGTCGAGAACGATGTGAATGGTTTGCTGTTCGATAATGCGCGGAATTTCGAGTGGCAGTTGCGGCGTTTTTTGGTCGATGCCGATCTGAGGAAATGCCTTAGTCGGCCAGATCCAAAGCGGTTCTCAGCTGCGCTCGAAGGGGAGCGTCTGGCGACTATCTTGGCGGCGTTGGTCGTTTGAGGCTTCGATCGGATACGATTTATGCGTTGGTCAGCACCTGTACTATTTTTTGCAGCAGGTCTTCAGTGCGATAAGGTTTGTGCAGGAATCCGGCGAGTCCCTTGCCGATGAAGTGGGCAGTAGCGTCCTGTTCATTGTAGCCGCTGGAGAGGATGACCCTGGTTTGGGAGTAGGTTTTACGGATTTCGCGAAAAACCTGCTCGCCGTTTAATTTGGGCATGGTCAAATCGAGAAGCACCAGTCCAATCTGTGGGTGCTGGCGTAATTGTTCCAGTCCCGCTTCACCATCCTCGGCGCTGAAGATAGTAAAGCCGTACTCTTCAAGCATCATGTGGCCGACGCTGCGCACCGTTGCATCATCGTCAACGATCAAGACCGCTCCACATTGTTCCACCAAGTCTGTAGGGATGGGGAAGGTTTGCTCTTGTTTCTTGGCGATCTGTGCGTTTGATCGACAGGGGAAAAGAATTTTGAAGCTGGTTCCCGCGCCCGGTTCACTGTAGATACGTATCGCCCCCTGGTGGCCGCGAATGATTCCGAGTACAGCGGCCAAGCCGAGACCGCGCCCGGTGAATTTGGTGGTAAAGAAGGGATCGAATATCCGCGTCTGGGTCTCCTCGGTCATGCCGTTGCCGGTATCCGAGATTTCAACGAAGGCGTAGTTGCCCGGTTCAAGATCGTCGTTTAAGTAGGAACCGGCCAGGTATGTCGTATCTGCGTGCATTACGCCGGTTGAGATAGAGATAACGCCAGGCTTCTCTTGCAGGGCGTCTGAGGCATTGGTGATCAGATTCATGACGACCTGACGTATTTGGGTGGCATCGGCTTCAACCGGTACCGAGATTTGTGCCAGTTCGATGCGCAACATGGCGTCTTTGCTGATCGCGGATTTTAAGAGTTGAATCATTTCGTCGACGATCAGATTAAGATCGAGAGTTTCGACCACAAAGTGCCCCTGTCCAGAGTAGTCGAGCATCTGCCTGGTTAGGTCTGCGGCGCGTTCAGCCGATTTGGCGATGGTTTCGACCCGTGCGCGCAATGGGCTCTCTGCAGGTAGTTTGCGCAGGGTCAGGTTGGCCCCACCAAGGATGCCGGTCAGCAGGTTGTTGAAATCATGGGCGACCCCACCCGCCAGCACGCCGAGGCTCTCCATCTTTTGCGCCTGCAGGATCTTCTGTTCCAATTCCTGGCGTTCGCGCAACACTCGGTTGCGTTCGGTGACATCGAACATGGTGGTGACGCCCAGCTCCGAAAGCTGGGTATGGCCGAAGGCGATCTCGCGCTCGCTGCCGTCTTTACAACGGATCCGCCATTCACGTATCGCTATCGGGGTGCCGATGCGTGCGTTTTTTTCAACTTCATCATTCCAGAAATCGACAATCTGTGCGCGATATTCTGGATCAGGGTAAGCCTTTTCAAACCACTGCTGCAGGGTCGGAATATCTTTGGTGGTGTAACCGAACATCTCTCTGAATTGCTTGTTGACATAGATGATTTCACCGCCGAGCCGCGAAACGCGCAGGGGGATGGGTGAGGCTTCGATCAGTTTTTTAAAATCGGCTTCGCTGGCTTTGAGTCGCTGTTCCGAGCGGCGACGCCAGATGAAGTTGAGCAGCAGCAGTGCGATCAGCAGGGTCTCAATCCCCAGCAGCCCGATGGTTGGCCAGATAAAGTTTTGGTAGCGGTCGAGCAGTGAATCAGGCGGGTTAATCAGTCGGCTCCCCGCCGGAATGTTTCGGATCGAGAGGCCGAAGCGCATAAGAGCCTGATGGTCAAACATCGGGGTGTTGGGGCTGGTTTTGATAATCGGCAGTTTAGAGATTGGAACTCCGTTTAACAGGTTGCTGGCTAGCGTCCCGGCCGTTGCGCCTTGCGTCTCGCCATTGACAACCAGTCCGCCAAATGTCCCTTC